>JAEWJV010000601.1 GCA_023386395.1 Bacteroidota bacterium | reverse complement strand
ACCCGGTAATGATTGGGAAGTTCATAATGTTGCGATAAATAACCCATCTTTTTATGGCCGGGCATCAGCTTTTCTTCGGGGCCAATCACGCTTTCACCATTAAATAAAATTGTTCCGCCGGTTGGTTGCACATGGCCGGTTATCATCTTCAGCAAAGTTGTTTTGCCTGCTCCTGATTCACCTGCAATAGCTATTTTCTGCAAGGGCTGTTGTACAAAACTTATATTATCTGCAATTATACGGTCTTCAACTTTTTTTGAAACATTCTTTACTTCTAATAATACCTTCATTCGTTTAACCTCAATTTTCTGATTGATCTTATTTACGGACTGCAAAAGTGCATTAATAATTTACTTCTCCGGCCGGAAATGTATCATCCAATATCATATACACATGCTCAATGCCATCTTCCAGATAAATATCGCTTATCACTTTAAACCCAAGCGAAGTATAAAATTTCAAAAGATAATATTGCGCACCGATCTTAATGGGACCACCACCAAAATATTGCCTGCATAAAGCAATGGAACGCTGCATCAATTCTTTCCCCAGGCCTTTGCTGCGATGCCCGGATGATGTTACTACACGCCCAATTGACATTTCCTCATAAATATATCCTGGCGGCACAAGCCGGGTATAAGCCGCCAGCGCATCGTTTACAAAACCCATCATGTGCAAACAACCCTCATCTTTATTATCCATATCTAAAAAAACACAGTTTTGTTCTACTACAAAAACCTGGCTGCGTAACTGCAGGACTTTATACATTTCAATCGGCGATAATTCATTAAAAGCTTTACAATACCACGTTATATTCATTTCACCCGTTTATTTTTTAATCAGGAAAGATGGAACGCCCAATAAACATTCCCTATGTCAAAATTTTACAGGGCGTTTCAATACAGTATATATTGCAAGATAATTTTGTTGATGAACTGTTAAGATAAATATTGCTTATTTGCATAATAATAATTTGAAATAGAATTGCAACTATGAACATTCCTGTAATCATGCGCTGTTTATTTGCCTCATGCCTGTTTGCTGCAATAACAACAGGTGCTCAATCTCAAAATATAAGCATCAACAGCGTTCAAAACAGTCTGGAAACTTTAGCAACCAATTTTCCGCAGGAAAAAATTTATGTTCAGTTTGATAAGCCTGCTTATGCGCCTGGCGAAACCATCTGGTTTAAATCATACATAACGACCGGCGCCGACCCTTCGCAGATAAGCAAAACGGTTTACATTGATTTTATCAATACACAAGGCAGAGTGCTGAAACATTGTGTATCTCCTGTTCTGCAATCCGGTGGCAGCGGCGATTACAGCCTTCCGCTCGAATTTAAAGATGAGGTTGTATATGTAAAGGCTTATACAAAATGGATGTTGAATTTTGATTCATCTTTTCTTTACAGGAAAACCATCCGCATTATTCAGCCAAAGCCTGTAAGTAAAAGGCCAGTGCCTGCCATTAAAACAGCTATACAATTTTTGCCCGAAGGCGGCAATATTGTTGAAAATATTGAAACCAACATTGCATTTAAAGCTGTGCATTTTGACGGAACGCCGGCGCCAGTAAGCGGTGCTGTTTTTAATAACAGCAATACAAAAGTGGCCGATATAAAAACCATACACGATGGCATGGGTGCATTTTCGCTCACAGCTAAAAATGGTGAAACCTATACTGCAAAATGGAAGGATGACCTGGGCAATAGTTACGAATCAAAATTGCCGGCTACGCAGGCTACAGGCATTGTATTGAAAGTATTGCCACAAGCCGATACAAGATCGTTTACCATACAGCGGTCAGATAATGTACCGGCTAATTTTCAGAAATTATACATTATTGCTTCCATGCAGCAGCACCTTGTGTATGGCGCTGCCGTTAATTTAAAAGATGTGCCCGTAACCGGCGGCGCCATACCGGTCAAAGAACTTCCTTCCGGTATTTTGCAGGTAACTATTTTCGATTCAAACTGGGTGGCCATTGCAGAGCGCATTACTTTCATTAATAATGAAAATTATAGTTTTGAACCTGAAGTTGGTTTTGCGGAGTTAGGCACTGATAAACGCAAGCTGAACACATTGGTGATTCATACAGACTCTATTGCCACAAACCTTTCTGTTGCTGTAACAGACGCGGGCATTGGCATTGACAGTTCCGATGATATTGTATCCCACCTGCTTTTAACCGGTGATCTAAAAGGCAATGTTTATCATCCTTATTATTATTTTCAAAACAATTCTGATACGCTGCAAAAGCAGCTCGACCTTGTAATGCTTACCAATGGCTGGCGCCGCATTGATTGGGAAAATTCTATTCGTAATAAATATCCAAAAATAAAATACCAGAACGAAGCCGATTATTTAAGCCTTGCCGGCAAAGTGTACGGTGCAACAGACCAGCAGTTAAAAAAAGGCGCTATGCTCCTGCTTATTATTAATAACAGTAAGGATACGTCCAACCGTTTTGAGCAGGCGATAGTTGACCAATCCGGGAAGTTTGCCAATCCAAATATTATCTTATACGATACTTCAAAAATTTATTATAAAATATCAGGTAATGAAAGCTTTGCCAATTCTTCCGTTGTCAATTTTGACAATAGTTTGTCTTCACCAAAAACAATTACAGAAGATACGGCGGCCAATGCTTTTCTTGCTGATACGGCAACTGAAAATTACAGGCGCAGGCTCGCCGAAGAAGAACTGCGTAATGCAAAGTTCAGGGAGGGTACAACGCTGCAGGATGTTGTTGTAAAAACAAGGACTAAAAGCCCCATGCAGGTATTGGATGAAAAATATGCATCGCCGCTTTTTAGTGGTGATGGCTACCAGTTTGATGTGATGACCGATCCCTTTGGAAGAAGCGCCATGAGTGTATTTCAGTATTTGCAGGGCAGGGTTCCGGGCCTGCAGATAACAACAGCAGGTTCCACGCCAAGTGTTACCTGGCGCGGCGGCACGCCGGCATTTTTTTATAACGAAACACCTGCTGATGCAAGCATGCTTCAAAGTATAAGCATGAGTGATATAGCTTATGTAAAAGTTTTACGGCCCCCATTTATAGGCGCTGTTGGCGGCGGTGCAAACGGGGCCATAGCAATTTACACGCGCAAGGGCGGCGATGTGGCCACTACGCCCGGTAAAGGGTTGCCTTATAAAGTAATTATTGGTTATTCCGAACAAAAGGAATTTTACTCGCCCAATTATGATATTTATAGCGAGAATAGTGATCAAAAAGATTTGCGCACAACTTTGTTCTGGTCACCTAATGTATTAACTACACCAACCAATAATACATTCCGCCTCAAATTTTATAACAACGATGTTACGCAACGTTTCCGTGTAATTGTAGAAGGCATTACCACTGATGGCAAGCTTGCACATATTGAAAAAGTAATTGAATAATTTTATGGGCCGCATTGAAAAACTACAGGAGCTTTTGCAGCAAATGCCGGGTGATAGTTTTTTAAGGCATGCGCTTGCATTGGAATATATAAAACTCAATAACGATAAAGAAGCAAGGGCTTTGTTTGAAGCTGTTTTAAAAGATGAGCCGGGTTATGTAGGCTCTTATTACCATCTCGGCAAATTACTTGAAAGAAATGGTGAAACAGCACTTGCAATTGAATGGTATGAAAAGGGGATGCAACAGGCAAAGGAGGCAAATGATCAGCACGCATATAATGAACTGCAGGCGGTTTATGAAGATTTGGTTTATTAATGCATGATTATTTACAGCATAAAAGTCCTGCAGTGAAAAACACCAGGACTTAAATAATTTCAGTGCCTATTATTTCAAACATTGCTTGGCAGAATAACGTAGCCATTTTCTACACTGAATATTTCTTTTATCATTTTTACCAGCTTTTTCATAATCTTATTTTTTATAGCTAACTAATTGTATATAGGATATTATACATGCAGAAAAATTTAATGTTCACATTCTAAAATCATGTTAAACAGGATTACTTTAATTTTATCCATTCATCATAAAAACATAACCAATGAAATCACTTTTCTCATTACTTGTATTATCGGTTTTATTCAGCAGCTTTACCATCGTTAATAAAGCAGAACTTACAGAAGCAGAAAGAAAATTTGCGGTTGATCATCTCATTAAAACAAGGGACGATTTAATAAATTCAGTAAAAGGTTTATCGGATGCACAGTTAAATTTTAAACCGGCACCTGATCGCTGGTCTGTCCTGGAATGTGTGCAACATATAGCATTAACATCACAGGGCTTGTTTGGTTTTGTACAACAAACTTTACAAACACCTAATGACAGTGCATTTAAACCAACTGTTACAGATGAACAGTTTATCGGCATGGTTGAAGACAGAAGTCATAAAGCACAAGCTGCAGAACCTTTTAAGCCCATACATGCTCCTTATAAAACTTTGGATGAAACATTAAACGCATTCAATGCGGGCAGGGACAGCCTGATTAATTATGTGCAAACAACGCATGATGATTTAAGGGCTCATATCGCAGTTCTTCCATTTGCTAAAATTGATGCCTACCAGGCCATATTATTGATATCTGCCCATACAAACCGGCATATGCAGCAGTTGAATGAAGTGAAAGCCGATCCCAATTTCCCCAAACAATAAATACATAAAAGCGTATTAAAAAGCTGCATTTAAATGCAGCTTTTTATTTTATACCACCTTTGCATTAACAATGGCATAATTATTTTATAGCTTTAGATATGCCGGTCAATAAAAAAAATAAAGCATTGAATGCACAGCTTGCCAAGGGAATAAAACAGGGATTTCCCAAAAACCTCGCTCCTATGCTTGCCACGCTTGTTGACAAGCCTTTTGATGAGCCCGGTTGGCTGTATGAAGTAAAGTGGGATGGTTACCGCGCCATCATTTACCTGCATAATGGCAATGTGGAAATGCGTTCACGTAATAATAAGTCTTTCAACGAAAAGTTTTATGCAGTTTATAATGCTTTAAAGCAATGGAAAATAAATGCAGTGCTTGATGGCGAAATAGTTGTAATTAACGATGAAGGTATTTCTAATTTCGGCGATCTTCAAAACTGGCGCAGTGAAGCAGATGGTGAATTGATGTTGTATTTGTTTGATGTGCTGTGGGTTGAAGGCTATAATGTAATGGAACTGCCACTGACTGAACGAAAGCAGGTACTCAATGCTATTGCCCCCGGTGCCGGTATTATCCGCGTAAGTGAAAGCTTCGATACGGGCGCCACCGAGTTTTTTGAAGCCGCAAAAAAATTAAACCTTGAAGGTATTATTGCAAAGAAAGCAGGCAGTATTTATTTGCCCGGCAAACGCAGCAGCGACTGGTTGAAAATAAAAACAAACAAGCGCCAGGAAGTTATTATCGGCGGCTTTACCAATAATGAAGGCAGCAGCAAATTATTCAGCGCATTATTGGTGGGCGTTAATGAAAATGGCAAACTGAAATATACCGGTAAAATAGGTACAGGTTTTTCTGATAAGCTGCAAAAAGAAATGATGCAGCAATTCAAGCCGCTCGTCACCAATAAAATACCTTTTACGCATGAGCCGGACGTAAATAAGCCATCGCGCTTCAGGCCTGATCCGCCGAAGGCAACCGTAACCTGGCTAAATCCTAAACTGGTTTGTGAAGTTGCTTACACAGAAATTACTTCAGATGGCGTAATGCGCCATCCTTCTTTTGAAGGCATGCGAGTGGATAAAAACGCAAAAAATATACACCTCGAAAAAGAAACACATACAAAAGATATTGTGCCAACCAATAAAAATTCAGTTATGCCAAAGAAAGCCGCAGCAAAAAAATCAGTGAAAAAAACCGCATCGGGCGCAAACGCTCTTACTAAAAAATTATTGAAAGGCTCACCAGGTAAAGAGCGGAAAACATTGCTCAACCCAACGGAAAAATCACAGACAAAAACTGTAAACGGGCATAGCCTTACATTCAATAATCTCAATAAAATTTATTTCCCTGCAACCAAAAATACCAAGGCCGTTACCAAGCGTGATGTGATCAATTATTACTACCAGGTTGCGCCTTTTATGGTGCCGTTTTTAAAAGACAGGCCACAAACCATGATACGTTATCCGAATGGGATTAATGGCCAGAGTTTTTATCAAAAAGATGTTACCGGCAAAGTGCCTGATTGGGTTGAACTTTTTCCATATAGCACTGAAGAAGGTGGCGACAGAAATTATATGATCTGCACTAATGAAGCGGGTTTATTACTGATGGCATCGCTGGGAAGCCTTGAAATACATCCCTGGAGCAGCCGTGCACAAAAGCCCGATAATCCAGACTGGTGCATTATAGATCTTGACCCCGGCGATAAAACAACATTTGAACAGGTGATACAGACCGCACAACAAATCAAGCAGGTGCTTGATGCCATTGGCGCAGATGCATACTGCAAAACTTCCGGTGCAACCGGCATGCACATTTATATGCCGCTTGGCGCAAAGTATAATTATGAAATAAGTAAAGAGTTTGGAAGGGTGCTTGTAACGATCGTACAATCGCAGTTGCCAAAGTTTACCAGCATTGAACGCATCGTGCAAAACAGGCAGGGAAAAATGTATCTCGACTTTTTGCAAAACCGGCCACAGGCAACGCTTGCAGCACCTTATTCATTAAGGCCAAAACCCGGCGCCACCGTTTCTATGCCACTGCATTGGGATGAAGTGAAGAAAGGATTAACCGTTCAGCAGTTCAACATTTTTAATGCTGTTGACCGCATAAAAGAACAAGGCGAAATTTTTAAAGGTGTTATTGGGAAAGGCATCAACCTTAAAAAAATATTAAAGCAGATCAATACTGTTTTTGGTGAACAGGAAATGCATGAATCGTTGCTGAAGCTGATGTGATGAATATTGGTGAATTGTGAATGTCAAACGCGAATAGCAATAGCGAAACGATCTCGTACGTTTTATTCTTCGGTCGGCCAACCGTTAAAAACAAAATTTACAAAACGCCCACCAGCGCTTTAAACAATGCTGTCATTTTAGGTTCCGCTTCACTTGCAGCAGCCAGCACTTCTTCATGCGTAATAACATTATCTTCTTCACGAATACCTATATCGGTAATAATGCTCATGGCAAATACTTTTATACCGGCATGAACAGCGGCAACCACTTCCTGCACTGTGCTCATGCCCACTGCATCGCCGCCAACCGCTTTAATGAGTTTATATTCTGACCGGGTTTCGAAAGTGGGGCCGGTAACACCGCAATAAACACCTTCTTTCACTTCATAACTCAAATCTGCAGCAACAGATTTTGCTTTGCTGATAAGTGCTTTATTGTAGGGTTCGCTCATATCGGGAAACCTTGCACCCAGCGATTCTTCGTTTCTGCCAATAAGCGGGTTTACAGTAAAAAAACTGATATGATCTTTAATGATCATCATATCTCCCACTTTGAACGAAGTATTTACGCCGCCGGCGGCATTTGACAAAAGGAGCGTTTTAACACCAAGCATTTTCATAACGCGAACGGGATAAACCACCTGCTGCGGCGTATAGCCTTCATAAAAATGAAAACGGCCGGCCATCACCATAACCGGCTTGCCGTTCATATTGCCAAAAATTAATTTGCCTTTATGACCGGCAACTGTACTTACAGGAAAATGCGGCAGATCATTATAATCAATTTCACATTCTGCCTGCATGCCACTGGTAAAATTGCCAAGCCCGCTGCCCAATATCACACCAATAAGCGGCTGTTTTGCATATTTTGATTGAATGAAAGTTGTTGTTTCATTCAACTGTTGTATTAAATTATTTTCCATGATGTAAAAGCGCCATAGATAGAGCTAAGTGAATGTGAAAAAAATTGGGATTGGCTGATGCAGTTGATATGCCGGAGAACAGGCTTTGGAATTATTAATTTGATAAAATGTTTACAGCAACAGTTATT
Organism: Bacteroidota bacterium; assembly: GCA_023386395.1. Lineage (GTDB taxonomy): Bacteria > Bacteroidota > Bacteroidia > Chitinophagales > Chitinophagaceae > Parafilimonas. The sequence continues at coordinate 3,206 of JAEWJV010000601.1, read as the reverse complement.
TATCTTAGCCCGCTTATTAACCTGAAATTTAATTCAATAACTGATGAAAAAATTTGTTGTATTCTTTGCGATTGCATTATCCGCCGCTGCCTGTTCTGTAACAAAGAGCAGCAGTTCAAAAATTAAGTTTGCAAACAATCCTGTTGTGGCGCACAGGGGTGCTTATAAGCTGAACGGTTTTCCTGAAAATTCTATTGCCTCATTACAGCAGGCGATTAAATTAAAATGCACAGGTTCTGAATTTGATGTTTGGATGACGGCTGATGATTCGCTGGTTATTCATCACGATCCGGATTATAATAAACTCGTTATTGAAAAGACCAATTTTGATGAACTGAGGAAATTCCCGCTTTCAAATGGCGAGCCATTGCCATCGCTGCGCGAATATTTGCTTGCAGGCAAAAAAGATAATAAAACAACAAGGCTGGTGCTTGAAATAAAGCCTTCCAAAATAAGTAAAGAGCGTGGGATAAAAGTGGCAGATAAAGTACTACAATTAGTGCATGAATTGGATTGCACCAATCTTATGGTGTATATAAGTTTTGATTATGACATAATGAAACATATTCACGCCATTGAACCCAAAGCCATAACGCAACATTTAAACGGAGACATTGCTCCTGCTGCTTTAAAAGCTGATGGCATAAGCGGCGCAGATTATCACTTCTCTGTTTTTGCAAAAAATCCTGCATGGATTACGGAAGCCAAAAAGAATAATATACAACTCAATGCATGGACAGTGGATGATTCAACCAACATGCGCCTGCTTTTAGACAATGGTTTTGATTTTATTACAACCAATCAGCCTGAAATGCTGTTGGGAATATTGAAAAGCAGGAAGTGAGTTCTTCATTACATCCGGCCAGCCGCAATAGTTGCGGCCTGGCCGGATTACATACATAAAATTATTATTGGACAGCCGGTTGCTCAGTCTTCGCAGCAGGCACGGTTTTAAGAAAATTATAAATAGCCTTAAGTTCGTTATCATTCATGTGCTTAAAACTGTTCCAGGGCATTTCGCTTTGCGGAATAAGTTTTCCTTTTTTGAAGCGCTCAATAAACTGTTGCTGCGACCAGGTAAATATGCGGCCGGAAGAATCGTTAGTAAGGTTGGGCGGTATCAGGCCATTCATAGGATTACCGCCTGCGAGGTATGGCCCGTCAAAATTACCGCTTAAATCGCGTTTTGAATGGCAGCCTATACAATTGCCCACATTAAAAACAAGGTATTTGCCATAGGCGGCAGTTGTATCGGCATGCATCGCAGCAGGCACATCGCCGGTTGGACCAACAGGCTTTACCATATATGCCTTTACAAGATTGCCCATAACATTCAGTGTATTTTCAGGCACTTTGTTTTTAACCGGTTTTGTACTTCTTAAATAAGATATAACCGCCGTTAAGTCTTCATCACTCATATCATGAAATGACATGAATTCATAAACAGCTTCGCCGTTTGCGTGCACGCCGTAACGTATAACCCTCGCTAATTCAGCATCGGTCCTGTTGCCAATACCTGTTTCTTTGTCGGGCGTTATATTTCTCGAATAAACAGTGCCCAGCGGCATTGTAAATGCATAACCGCCTGAAAGCGGCGGCTCCTGCCCTGCCTGCAGCATGGAGTCAGCATTAACGAGGCTATGGCAATCTGCACAATGTGCAATACTGAACACCAAATGTTTGCCGTGTGCTATTACAGCGGTGTCTTTTGAAGCATGTATATCAGGATAAGGTGCATCATATTTTAAATGCTGCCTCGATGCAGTAGTAATAGATATGCCAGCAATTAATACAAGCAATATAATGCCCGTCCATTTTAAAATTTTCTTTATCATAAAAAAGGATTTATTTTTTTCATAAATGCCGCACGAAAGTAGAATGGCAGTAAAGCGGCGTCAATCGTTCGCTGTATCAACTGCTAAAAAAAAGTGATGATATGTGTATTCCATGTAATACTGAAGTGCAATGCAGGTGAAGGTTTACGGGCTTGATATTTTAGTTTGAAGCCAATTTCACTTACATACACTCTACTAACAGCATAGCGTTTTACATTTCATCAACCCATTTATACAATTCAGTCATCACAGGCTTGTCATAGCGCTTAATTCAAAAAAAATTTACAGCGGAATTCATCTGAATAATCTCATCAATACAACTAAAACTTTTTTATGAATCATTTTTACGCTAATCAAAAACACATTGCACTGCACAATAAAAAAAGCAGTTTAAATATTTTACTGGCAGCAGTATTACTTGCATTTTCTTTTAATGCAAAAGCGCAGAATGTGCTCGTGGGCTTAACATCAAATGGTGGCATTAATGGCAAAGGCACAGCTTTTCAAATAAATACCAACGGCAATAATTTTTCAATTATTAATGGTTTTTCAGATTGGGGCAATACGCCTCACGGCAGTTTATTTAAAGATACGGACGGCAATTTTTATGGCATGACCAGCAGCGGCGGCACAAATAATTATGGAACCATTTTTAAAATGACACCAGCCGGTGAAATAACCATATTAAGGCAACTTGTTTATGCTACCGATGGCGGTTATCCTTATGGTGAATTAATTAAAGGTGCAGATGGATACCTGTATGGTTTAACTGCAGCAGGCGGCACAAATACTTATGGCACCATTTTTAAAATTTCAACCTCTGGCGATTTTACTGTTATAAGGCACCTGGCTTATGCAGATGGCGCTAACCCACATGGGCATTTAACCCTGGCATCAGATGGCAATTTTTATGGAATAACCTATAATGGCGGCAGCACAGGCGCCGGGGCAATTTTTAAATTAACGCCGGGCGGTGTGTTCTCTGTTATTCATTCAATGGTTAAAGCAACAGAAGGCGCTAACAGTTATGCCAGTTTAACCGAAGGCAGCGATGGCAACTTATATGGCACTACTTACGCCGGCGGTCAATATGGTTTTGGAACAATATTCAAAGTAACAAAAGCCGGTGTGCTCACTGTATTGAGGCATCTTTATTCCACAACAGACGGCACTTACCCGCAAAGCGATTTACTTAAAGCGAAAGACGGATTTTTATATGGCACCTGCTATGGTGGCGGCCAATACGGCGGAGGCACTATATTTAAAGTTTCAAACAAAGGCGCTTACACTGTATTAAAAAATCTTTCTGTCGGTACCGATGGCGGATATCCTTATGGCGGCATTATGCAATACAACGATACAAGTTTCTAT
>JAEWJV010000582.1 GCA_023386395.1 Bacteroidota bacterium | reverse complement strand
TGAAAGCATTGCTGCACATTGCCACGAAAGTTCAGCAAAGCGGCAAAGCTGTTTCAGAAACAGAGATTGAAAACGCAAAGAATGCCGGCGCCACAGATAAGGAAATTCACGACACGGTTTTAATAGCTGCGGTTTTTTGTATGTTTAACCGTTATGTGGACGGGCTTGCCACCTGGGCGCCAAACGATGACGCTGTATATGATGCAATTGGCAAACAGCGTGCAGCAGAGGGTTATCTTACCAAACCGTTTACAGTTAAACAACCAGCATAAATATTTACTATGCCATATATTCCACTAAACGAAAAGTTACCGGGCATTACCGGCCTGCTTGATTACAGGAAAGATACAGCCTTGCCCATAAGGCAACTTACACAGATTTTATTGAGAGGCGAATCTACACTTACGGAAGGTGAACGGGAATTGATTGCCACTGTTGTTTCGCAGGGCAATGAATGTAAATTCTGTACGGCGGCACACACAGCCGCTGCAAGTATTCTATTGGATGATGACAGCATTGCTGAAAAAGTAAAAACAGATATTGATTCAGCGCCCGTAAGCAACAAAATGAAAGCATTGCTAAAGATAGCCAGTGCTGTTGGCAGGAATGGCAGGCTTGTTACAGAAGAAATGGTTGCTGCGGCGAAAGCGGAAGGGGCAACGGATATGGAACTGCATGATACGGTTCTAATAGCAGCTTTATTCAGTTTATATAACAGGTATGTTGATGGTCTTGCCAGCGTTACGCCTACCGATCCTGCTTTTTATAACAGGCTTGGCAATATTCTAAAAGATAAGGGCTACCTGCCTTCGGAAAACAGGTATGCTGAATTATAAAAAGCCACCCATTACCGGGCGGCTTTTTGAAAACAATTTTATTTTCCGTCCGAAACATCATAAGATTTAAGCGGGTGATAGAGTAGCTGGTTATCTTTAAACAACACTTCGTTGCCTTCCATAAATTGTTTTTTATCATCCAAAAACCCGATGATGCAGGAAGGCCGCACTTGACCCTGTTTTATTTCAGGCTGCGGTTCATAACCAAGGTTAGGAATGCGAAGGCTGTCAGTAGCTTCTATACCTTTATAATTTATCTTAATAAGATATTTAAAAGTGTATTTGGTTTCATACAGGGCCACGTTAAATGTATCCGTTGTTTCCTCACTTTTTACTATTTCCTGGTAAGTTTTTACAGGTTCCGTTTTTACTGTTTCCCTTTCTGTTGTAACAGCAGGTTTGCTTTCGCAGGCTGCAAAAACTATGGCAATGAAAGCAATGACAATAGGTAATATTTTATTTTTCATAAGATGGTAAAAATAAAAAAGGTTGCTTTATGCAACCTCTTTTATTCGTTAAAAAACAAGGATTTTTAAACTGCCTTGTTGGTAACCGGACAGCTTAAACTTCTATTTCTTTATAACCTTAGCTGTTATTTCTGTTTTATGTTTTTGAACAGATGCATTGTCTTTTGTATGGTATATCTGTGCCAGCGTTGGCGCAATAACCAGCGATACAATGCTCATCAGTTTGATTAATATATTCATAGAAGGGCCGGATGTATCTTTGAAAGGATCACCAACAGTATCGCCTGTTACAGATGCTTTATGCGGCTCGCTCTTCTTGTAATAAGTTTCACCGTTTATTTCCACGCCTTTTTCAAATGATTTTTTTGCATTGTCCCATGCGCCGCCGGCATTGTTCTGGAACATGCCCATCAATACGCCGCTAACAGTAGCGCCTGCTAAAAATCCGCCCAGGGCCTCAGGGCCGAGTAAGAAACCAACGATAAGCGGAGACAAAATAGCAATTGCCCCCGGCAGCATCATCTTTTTAATGGAGGCTTCTGTTGAAATGGCAACGCATTTCTCATATTCCGGTTTACCTGTTCCTTCCATAATGCCGGGAATGGTCCTGAACTGCCTGCGCACTTCTTCCACCATTGCCATGGCTGCCTGTCCAACAGCACGTATGGCCAGTGAAGAAAATATGAATGGTATCATGCCGCCTACAAACAAAGAAGCTAATACATCAGCATGATAAATATCGATACCGGAAATACCTGCAACACCCACAAAGGCAGCAAATAATGCTAAGGCTGTAAGTGCAGCAGAAGCAATGGCAAAACCTTTACCGGTAGCGGCGGTTGTATTACCCACAGCATCCAGCACATCGGTTTTTTCACGCACATCTTTTGGCAGCTCACTCATTTCTGCAATGCCACCTGCATTATCAGCGATAGGCCCGAAAGCATCTATTGCCAACTGCATGGCTGTAGTGGCCATCATACCGGCGGCTGCAATGGCAACGCCGTATAATCCTGCAAAAGCATAAGAGCCATAAATACCACCTGCAAGCACAAGGATGGGAAGCAATGTAGATTCCATACCAACGGCCAGGCCGCCGATAACATTGGTCGCATGGCCTGTTGCAGACTGGCGGATAATGCTCATAACAGGACGCTTGCCCATTGCCGTATAATATTCTGTAATAATACTCATTAAAGTACCTACAGCAAGACCGGTGAAAATTGCGCCTAATACACCATAGCTGGTAAATTCAAAACCACGCAGTTCCATTTGGTCGGGCAAAATATATTTTACAAGCATAAAGCTGGCGATGGCAGTAAGAATAATAGAACCCCAGTTACCCATATTCAGCGCTTTCTGCACATTGGATGTATTGATACCGGCAGCATCACTCACTTTCACGAAAAAAGTGCCTATGATGGAAAAGATAACACCGATGCCTGCAATCAGCATGGGTAAAAGAATTGGCGCCATATCGCCGAAAGCGCCGGTTAAAAT
>JAEWJV010000525.1 GCA_023386395.1 Bacteroidota bacterium | reverse complement strand
TTCACGGGCGGTTCCATGGCCACCATACACAAGAGTTGAAGTATATGGTTTTGAACCATATCTCTTAAAGCGCCGCTTTGTTCATAATAACCACCGCGTTCTTCCACACCCACCGTTTCTGCAACGGTTATCTGAACATGGTCAATATAATTGCGGTTCCAGATAGGCTCAAACATCGCGTTGGCAAAACGTAAAGCCAATATGTTCTGAACGGTTTCTTTACCGAGATAATGGTCAATACGATAAATCTGGTCTTCATCAAATAAAGAAGTGAGCAGCTTGTTTAACTCCCTTGCACTTTTCAAATCATGGCCAAATGGTTTTTCCACCACAATGCGTGTGGTTTGCGTATCGCTGCAAAGTTTTATAGTTGATAATTTCCGGGCAATATCCGGAACCAGTTGCGGCGCCACGGCCAGGTAAAAAATTACATTGGGATTAATGCCCCAGTCTTTTTCGTATTCTTTAACGCGGTCAGACAGCAGTTTGTAAGATGCTTCATCTTCTGCATCCATCGGCATATAGCTGATGCGCTGTGAAAAATCTTTCCATATACCGTTCTTTTCTTTGCGGCGGCTGAATTCCTGTATGCCTTTAGACAAATGCTCCCTGAATTTATCATCCGAATACTGTGTTCTGCCCAGGCCTACGATGGCAAAATTTTCCGGCATCCAGCCATCAATAAAAAGATTATATAAAGCAGGCGTAAGCTTACGCTGGTTTAAATCGCCGCTTCCTCCAAAAATAAATATTACCGAAGCTTTTGGTTTCCTGTTGTTATTATTTGAAGCCATGTAGTATTGTTTTTCCTGTCCTGAAAGGATTGCAAGTTATAAATGTTGTTTTTATTTAAAGCTCTTCAACAGCACCTGTTCTTTAACTGTTATTTAAGTGGTTAGTGTTTGAGGATTTTCTGTTGTGGCATGATGCTTATCTGCCTGCACCACTTCTTCATTCCACTCTGTATGAAAAATGCCTTCTTTATCAATGCGCTGATAAGTATGTGCGCCAAAGAAATCCCGTTGCGCTTGGATTAAATTGGTGGGCATATTTGCGGAGCAATAAGCATCAAAATAACCGATAGTACTGGTTAAAGCCGTAACCGGAATTTTGTTTTGTATTGCCAATTTAGCCACAGCCCTTGCATTCTTTTCGGCCTTCTTTATAAGCCTTGCAGTGATTTTATTTAGCAAAATGTTAGAAAGCGTTTTATCTTTTTTGTACACTTTATAAAACACCTCCAGCAGCGATGAACGAATGATGCACCCGCCGCGCCATATTTTCACTACATCCGCTAAAGGAATATCCATATCTAATTCTATTGAAGCTTTGTGCAGCATGTTTAATCCCTGCGCATAAGCAATAAACGTGGAGAAATATAGAGCATCCTTTATCTTTTTTATTTCAGCTTCCTTATTACCCTTGAAAGGTTTTATTTTGGTTTGATATAGCGCAGCAGCAGCAAGCCTTTCTTCTTTATAATCAGAAATAATGCGCAGGGCAACGGCAATATCAATTGTAGGCACAGAAACTGGCAGGTCCATGGAATCCTGGGAAGTCCATTTGCCGGTGCCTTTGGAGCCCGCTTCATCTAAAATAATATCTACAATCTCTTTTCCTGTGTCTTCATCTTTACGCAGAAATATTTTACCGGTAATTTCAATAAGAAAAGATTCGAGTTCTTCTTCATTCCACTTTTTAAACACTTCTGCTAGTTCGGTATTGCTTAAGCCAAGCACACGTTTCATTAAATCATAAGCTTCACTTATTAATTGCATAATGGCGTATTCAATACCATTGTGCACCATTTTTACATAATGACCGGCTGCATCTTTGCCCATGTAAGCAACGCAAGGTTCATTATTCACTTTGGCTGAAACGGCTTCCAGCACAGATTGTACCCGTTTCCATGCAGCAAAATCGCCGCCGGGCATAATGCTTGGGCCATAGCGGGCGCCTTCTTCACCGCCACTCACGCCCATTCCCATAAAATGAATGCCTTTATCTTTTAATTCATCAAGCCTTCTTAAAGTATCAACATAGTGGGAGTTGCCGCCATCGATTATAATATCTCCTTTATCAACAAGCGGCAATAGATTTTGAATTACAGCATCAACGGGTTTGCCGGCAGGCACCAGCATCATTATCCTGCGGGGTTTATCCAAAAGGTTAACCATTTCCTCCAAAGTATTCACTCCCTTTACGGTGGTGCCCGGCGTAGCTTCTTCTTCCAGTTTTTTTGCTTTGGCAGCATCAAGGTCAAAACCGATGGCTTTGTAACCTTTATCCGCCATATTCAGTAAAAAATTGCTTCCCATTACACCAAGGCCTATCATCCCAAAATCATAAAATGTTTCTGCCATAAGCTTTTTTGTGGAGGCGCAAGTTAATAAATTAGTAAGAAGTGAAATGTGAAAGCTGCATTGTAAGCAGAGGCTAACTGTTAGCGATTGATAGCTGACAACTGATAGCCTGAATTTGATTACCTTTGCGCCCGAAATTTTATGATATGAGTATTGTTGCGAACGGTTTGCCCGCTTTAACTGCAAAAGATTTTGCAACCGACCAGGAAGTACGCTGGTGCCCGGGCTGTGGTGATTATTCTATTTTGGCACAGGTGCAGAAAGTAATGCCAACCATTGGTGTTCCAAAAGAAAACATTGTTATTATAAGCGGAATTGGCTGCAGCAGCCGTTTTCCCTATTACATGAATACGTATGGCATGCATTCCATTCATGGCCGCGCCACTGCCATTGCAAGCGGTTTAAAAGCCACGAGGCCCGAATTAAGTGTCTGGATTGTTACCGGCGATGGCGACAGCCTGAGCATTGGAGGCAATCATACCATTCATTTGCTCCGCAGGAATTTTGATGTGAATATCCTGCTGTTTAATAACCAGATATATGGTTTAACAAAGGGACAATATTCGCCCACATCGGAAGCGCATAAGGTTACAAAAAGCACACCATTTGGAAGCATCGATCATCCGTTTAACCCGTCGGCACTAGCTATGGGCGCTGATGCAACTTTTATAGCCCGCAGCATGGATCGTGATCCGAAACACCTGCAGGAAATGCTTACGCGTTCTCATAAACATAAAGGCGCATCTTTTTTGGAGATATACCAGAACTGCAACATTTTTAATGACGGCGCTTTTGAAATATTCACCGAAAAATCAACCAAACCGAATGAAACCCTTTTCCTGGAACAGGGCAAGCCTTTATTGTTTGGCGCAACCAAAAACAAGGGTATTAAACTTGATGGATTTAAGCCGGTGGTTGTAGAAATTGGTGTGGATGCATCTGTTGATGATATTTGGGTGCATGATGAATTTGATTTTTATAAAGCCCAGATATTGATCCGCATGTTTGATGACCCGCGGCTTGAAAACCATTTACCCCGCCCGTTTGGCGTGTTTTATGAAACTGAACGCGCCTGCTATGAAGATATTTTAAACCTGCAGGTGGAAGAAACCATTGCTGCAAAGGGAAAGGGTGATTTGGACAAGCTGTTAAGGGGAAGAGAAGTATGGGAGATTAATTAGGGCATTTTATCGGCTCGCACTGCTAATTCAGGCATAAAGAGGTATGAAGTTAAAAAGGGCATACTATTATTTTTATTATAAGTTATATAAGTTTGCCATTCTGATCTCTGACGACGCTTTAAATGAATGGAAGCCACTAACCTCAATTCTTGTATTGCAAGTGTTGTTATTAATTGAAATCATTGTTTGGTATTCAGTAATAACAAAGAGAATATTCGTTATCAATTATCCATTAATTACTTTTTTGCCTATAGTGGCTGCATTAGGTATAAAAAATTATTTATTCTTCCTTAATAAGAATAAATGGAAAAATTATATCGATGGTTTTGAGAAATACGATAAAAAGAAAAAGTATTTAGGTGGAATTATTGTTTTGTTCATTGTTGCTGGCATAATTGCAAGTGTTATACTTGCGTTTTATTATTTAAGTCAAATCGATTGGGAACAAGGTAATTTTTAAATACTCATTTATTTTTTTCATAGTAATTACCACATCAAATTACCTTTTCATTCACAGCTTTCAGATTACTTTGCATCTTTGCCTGAACGATGTATCAGAATAAAATAAAACGCCTTCTTTTATTAGTATTGTTAATGATGTTTTCTGCAATGGCATATACGCAGGTAACGAGGGATACCAGTAATTATGAATATGATAGCCAGGGCAGGATAACCGGCAAAAAAGATACAACCAACCAAACCCTGCAGCACCGTGATCAATATGAGGATTCCATTACCGTTTCATTTCATTACTGGGATTCCACCCGCAACAATAAAATAGATTCTTCTATTGATGATTTCTATACTCGGTTTCCCGTTTCATGGAAGTATTACGATATGGGCAATTTTGGAAGCGCTGCTAAATCTTATATTTTTCAGCCTTTAATGAGGCCGGGTTTTGATGCCGGTTTTCATGCGTATGACGTATATATGTACACGCCGGAAAACACACGGTTTTTTCAAACAACGCGGCCTTATTCGGAGACGGTGTATTTACTGGGAAGCCGTGCCGAACAAATGATCAACCTGTTTCATACGCAAAACAGGAAAAGTAATTTTAATATAGGGCTGGATTTCAGAGTTATCAATTCGCCGGGCACCTACAGAAATCAAAGCACCAACATAAGCAATACGCGTGTTAATACCTTTTTTCAAACAAGCAATAAGCGTTATACCAATAATATAATTTTCATTGCCAATAAAATCCTTTCGTCCGAAAATGGCGGCCTTCAGCCTAATCAGAATGTTGACAGCCTTTTCATGAATAATCCTACCAGCGCTTTAACGAAGCTGGGCTCGGCTTTGCTTACAACACGCAGTATTTTTGGCGTAACCGTTGGCATAGGCACGCAGTACAACGATCTTACATTCGTATTACGGCACAGTTATGATTTTGGTCAAAAAGATTCCATTGTAACAGATTCTTCCACCATTAAATTGTTTTATCCACGTTTGCGTTTTCAGCATACACTGCAATATTCAAACAAAAGATATGAATATCATGATAATGCGCTGGAACCTTCAGACTATTCAAACTTTATGCAGTACACCGTGTTTCCGTTTACCACGGATTCACTTAAATTCAATGATAGCTGGCAAACACTTACCAACGATCTTGCTATCATTTCTTATCCGCAAAAAAATAACCTGAACCAGTTTTTGAAGTTAAATGCAGGTTATGAAAATATAAAAGGCCAAACCTATCTTTCAACACAGTATAATAATATTTATACGGCAGCAGAATACCGTAACCGCACCCGCAACCAGCTATATGATATAGAAGCTGCGGGCAAATTATATGTAACGGGGCATTATGCAGGCGATTATTCGGCTTACATAAGTTTTATGCGTTCATTCAGGAAAAATATCGGTTCCATAAAAGTTGGTTTTCAAAACGTAAACCGCACGCCTTCATTTATTATGAGTGAGTATAATACTTATGCTTCGGGCGACCGTTATTCACTCAGCTCATTTCCTTCTTATCCGGGCGAAAGTTTTAAAAAGGAAAATATTACGCGAATATTTGCAGTGGTGAATGTGCCGCCAGCGGCTTTGCAATTAACCGGCGACTATTACCTTGTAACCAATCTTGCTTATTTCAGCGGTTTATATACGCCCGCCCAGGCTTCTTCTGTTTTTAACGTGCTGAATATCGGCGCTTATAAAAAAATTAAAGTGGCCAAACATTTAAACTGGTATTTACAGGGTAATGTGCAGCAGATAGCAGGCAATGCGCCGGTGAATGTGCCGCTTGTATTGGGTCGCACACGGTTAGCATTCGAAGGCAACTTCTTTAAAAACCTGTTTCTTTCAACCGGCTTTGAAGTAAGGTATAACACACCATATAAAGCAGATGATTATTCACCGCTTAACGGCCAGTTTGTTTACCAGGATACATTAACCATTACTAACCGCCCTGATGTAGATATTTTTCTTAACATGCGCATAAAAGGCTTTAAAGGTTTTGTGCAGCTTCAGAACTTAAACACCGTTGATTTTGCCAATGGCTTTGCTTTCACCAAATACAATTACAGTGCACCGGGTTATCCTGAAAGAGGTTTATGGCTGCGCATCGGTATATGGTGGAGCTTTGTTAATTAACCTATATTTAAATACCATTTACCGATTTTTTCTTTTTTCACCGACGCGCATGTGGCTGCCTGGTACATAAGCATTACAATTCATCCACTTTATTATTTGTTTCGCCGATTAACGATTGCCTGCGCTTCCGTTCATAAGTTTCTTTGCGCCATTAATAAAACAAGTATATGCAGTAACTGCTGCAATTATCAATTTTGAAAAATGAATAAACTTATGAAGAAGATTTTATCAATACTAAGTGCGCTTATACTTTTATCGCTAACCACGTTCGCACAAAATATTAAGGGCGTTGTAAAAGATGCTGACGGAAAAACATTATCCAATGCAAGCGTTTCCTTATTAAATGCAAAAGATTCATCCGTTGTAAAAATTGCAGTTACCAATACTGCGGGCCAATACCAGTTTCAGAATATTAAGGAAGGAAAATATCTGACCAACACAACTTTTATTGGTTATGCGGCCAGCTATTCGCCGGTTTTTGAAGTGGCAGGCAGCGGTGATGTAAACCTTACTGCCGTTTCGCTTTCAAAAGCCAACAATGACCTGAAAGATGTTGTGGTTACTGCAAGAAAACCAATCGTAGAAGTAAAGGCAGATAAAACGATTTTGAATGTAGAAAATACCATCAATGCAACCGGCAGCGATGCTTTGGAACTGTTGCGTAAATCGCCTGGTGTGGTGGTGGACAAAGATGAAAATATAAGCCTTGCCGGCAAGAATGGCGTGCAGGTTTATATTGATGGCAAACCTTCGCCGCTAACCGGTTCAGACCTTGCCAACTATTTAAAAACATTGCAGTCATCGCAAATAGAATCAATTGAATTAATTACCAATCCATCCGCCAAATACGAAGCGGCAGGCAATGCGGGTATTATTAATATCCGTTTAAAAAAGAATAAATCCTTTGGCACCAATGGTTCTGTAAATGCCGGTTATAATATTGGCATTTATCCAAAATATAACGGCGGCATTGCTCTCAATCACCGCAATAAAAAAGTAAATCTTTTTGGTAACTATAATTATAACGACAGCAGGAATGAAGGTTTCATGAACCTGTACCGCATTCAGCTGGATACGGTTTTTGACCAGCGCTCTAAAATGCGTTTTGATAATAAAAGCCACAATTTTAAAGCAGGCATGGATTACTTCATCAACAACCGCAATACTGTTGGTGTAATGGTAAATGGTAACCTTGCAGATATAGATGTTTCAAACAAGAGCAACACAATAATATCCTATAAACCTACAGGTGACGTAAATAAGATATTAAAGGCTGATAATGCAAGCTCAATGAAAAGGGACAATATAAATGCCAACCTCAATTATCATTTTGCAGATACTTCAGGGCATGAGTTAAATGTTGACGCTGATTATGGATATTATGATATCAAGAGCGATCAGTTTCAGCCTAATTATTATTACGATCCAACCGGTACAGTGCTGCAAAATCAGTACATATATAACATGATAGCGCCAACTAAGATTGACATTTATTCTGTAAAGGCTGATTATGAACAAAACTTTTTAAAAGGCAGGTTAGGTTATGGCGCTAAATTTTCCTACGTAAAATCGGTAAACAATTTCGAAAGGTATAATGTGTATTCAGATGACAAGTTTTTAGACACTTTGCGCAGCAACGATTTTAATTATAAAGAGAATGTAAATGCCGCTTATGTTAATTATAACCGCCAGTTTAAAAATGGCATTATGATACAGGCAGGCCTGCGTGCAGAAAACACCAATTCAAAAGGCTTGTCTAACGGGTATAACTGGAATGGCGGCTACCAGCCTTACGATTCTTCTTTCAAAAGAAATTATACTGATTTGTTTCCAAGCGCAGCCATCACGTTCAATAAGAACCCAAAGAACCAGTGGAGCCTTGCTTACAGCAGAAGAATTGACAGGCCGGCTTACCAAGATTTGAATCCTTTTGAATTTAAA
>JAEWJV010000504.1 GCA_023386395.1 Bacteroidota bacterium | reverse complement strand
TGCTTATACCGGTTATGCATTTGCCAGCAGCCGTAATATTTTGCCTGTAATTTTCTTTTGGGTGCTTTTAGGTCTTTCCATATATAACAACTGGTTTGCAAAGTATTAAGCAAATGTTAGTATTAGGAAGATTAATTTTGTAAAGTTGCATCAGGCATATTCATTTGTAAAAAAATAAAAACTATATATGAAATTTGGCATTGTTGTTTTTCCCGGATCTAATTGCGACAGGGATATGCAGGATGCATTGCAAAACGACATGAATAAAGAGGTAGTAATGCTTTGGCATAAAGATAAAGACCTCAGCATGTTCAGTACCGATGATTGTATAGTGCTGCCTGGCGGATTTTCTTTTGGTGATTATCTACGTTGCGGCGCCATTGCCCGTTTAAGCCCGATGATGCAAAGCGTAATTGATTTTGCCAATAAAGGCGGCAAAGTGCTGGGTGTTTGTAATGGCTTCCAGATTTTGTGTGAAAGCGGTTTATTGCCTGGTGCATTATTGCCTAATGGTAACCAGCAGTTCGTTTGTAAAAACATTCATCTTAAAAGTGCTGCCGGCGATATTTTTAAAATACCTGTAGCGCATGGCGACGGCAGGTATTTTGCTGAAGATAAAACGCTGGATGAACTTGAAAACAGCAGCCAGGTAATTTATTATTATTGTGATGACAAGGGTAATGTGGACAAAGCTTTTAATCCCAACCATGCTTTAAGAAATATTGCGGGTATTAAAAATAAACAAGGTAATGTTTTTGGTATGATGCCTCACCCGGAACGTGCTGCATCGCCGGCTTTAGGTAATACGGATGGCTTGAAAATTTTTAAGGAATTAGGTTTAAATTAGTGATATGATGAAAAGATTTACGTTAACATTTGCTGCTGTGCTCATTGTATTATCTGCGCTTAATGCCCAGGTGCAGGACCCTGTGAAATGGAATTATGCTGCCACAAAAAAATCGGATAAAGAATATACCGTAACGCTTTCAGCCACGCTTGAACCCAACTGGCATATCTATTCCATGAATACGCCAAATGGCGGGCCGGTGCCAACAACTGTAATTTTTAAAAAAAATCCGCTGGTTACTATTGATGGACAAACAACAGAGAACGGCAAGCCTAAAACGGTACATGATGAAATCTTCGGTATTGATGTAAAATATTATGGCGAAACCGTATCGTTTGTGCAAACGGTAAAATTAAAGTCGCCGGTAAAAACAAATCTTTCAGGCACTGTTAAGTATATGGTATGTAATGATAAAATGTGTTTGCCTCCTAAAACCGTTCCTTTCAATATTCAACTACAATAATGCAAAGCAACTGCATTAAATGCTTTTTTTTAATTCTTATTATGTGTGCATGTACGCCAAAGCAGCATGCACAAAACACCCCGGTTCATTTTTCTTTTTCAACAGAAAGAAAAAGCGATTCATTGGTTTATCTTACGATAAATGCAAAGCTCGACTCTGGCTTTTTATTATTTTCTGCCAAACCGCTTAACACAGATGATGCTTTTATATCGCAGCTTAATTTAGACAGCAATGCAGCAAAATATTTTGCTGATACGAGCATCATCCAGTCTTCCAATCTTCAGTTAATTAACGATGAAAACACTGCTACCACTTTCAGGGCTTTTGCAGATTCGGCAGCAATATCTTATCCTTTAAAAATAAAAAAAGAAGATAGCGCTGTTATTAAAGGTTCGTTTACCTGGCTTGGAAAAACCGGCGATGAATTTCCGAGCGGTGAAGAAAAATTTGATGTGGCAGTAGCGCCTGAAAAAGCTTCTATAACAGGTATAAATATTACAGATGAAAAGCCAAAAGGCTGGCTCAATTTTTTCTGGATAGGTTTAATCGCCGGGCTAATTGCCGTTTTTACGCCCTGCCTTTATCCGTTATTTCCTGTAACCATAACTTATTTCATGCATCATTACGGCGGCAAAAAGCAAGGCCGTAAAAATGCATTGTTTTATTCGCTCTGCATCATTCTTATTTATGGTATCCCCACTACATTGCTTACATTAATATTCGGTGATACAACTTTATATAAGATTTCAATTCATCCTGTAACTAACCTGATGTTCTTTGCGATTTTCATTGTATTCGCACTTTCATTTTTCGGTTTGTTTGATATTACATTACCATCTTCCTGGTCAACGCAAACCGATAAGCTTGCGGGTAAAAAAGGATATATCGGTATTTTTTTTATGGCGCTTACGCTGGTAATTGTTTCTTTTAGCTGCACCGGCATTGTAGCGGGGCAATTATTAAGTTATCTTTCATCAGAAGGCATTGCGGCAGGTCCTATTGCAGGTATGTTTGGGTTTGGCGTTGGTCTTGCTTTACCGTTTACGATACTGGCTTTATTTCCTTCGCTGGTGCATTCACTGCCAAAGAGCGGCGGCTGGCTGAACACCGTTAAAGTAAGTTTTGCCTTTATTGAACTGGCATTGGCCCTGAAGTTTTTAAGCAATGTAGACCTGATATATAAATGGCGCCTGCTTGATCGTGAAATTTTTATTGCACTCTGGATTGTGCGCACCGTATTATTGGGCATTTATTTATTGGGTAAGATAAAATTCTATCACGACAGCGATGTAAAACATTTAACCATCACGCGCCTGTTTTTTGCCATTGCCGCTTTTACATTTGCTTTATACCTTTTGCCCGGCATGTGGGGTGCGCCATTAAAAGCTTTAAGCGGTTGGCTTCCGCCGGATTATACGCTTGATTTTAATTTATCAAGAGCGCAAGTCAGTGCAGGTTCAAACAGCGGCGATGAAACAAAATCGGCCGCATTGGCGCCTAAAAAGTTTGCTGATAAAATTTCAGCGCCGCATGGCCTCACGGCTTATTTCGATTTGAATGAAGGCATTGCTGCGGCAAAAGCCTTGCATAAACCCATTATGCTCGATTTTACGGGTTATTCCTGTTCCAACTGCCGCAAAATGGAAGCGCAGGTTTGGAGCGATCCTGAAGTGCTGAAACGCATCAGGGAAAATTTTGTGCTTGTGAGTTTATATGTGGATGAGCCAACGGAATTAGCCGCTGATGAAAAGTACAAGAATGCAAGGAGAGAAAATGTGGAAACGGAGGGTGATAAAAACCTTGATTATGAAATATCCAAATTCGGGTCCAATGCCCAGCCTCTGTATATGTTTATTACGGCCGATCAAAAAATACTGAGCAATATTAAGTATGGTTATGACCCCGATATTGACAAATTTATAAGGCATCTTGACGCGGCAAAAGCGAAGTTTGAAAGCGAAGGAACTGCACAATAAAATAGTATCGTTTGCTCTGAACAAATGGCTTTAATACCGAAAAACTTCATTCCAATATATTTTCTTAGCTTTTACTTAGGTTTGCAGCCATTGTAAAAATTCTTTTTACAATAACTGTTTTTGTTTGATAACCGGCAGCAGCCAGGTATAGCTTCACGGTTGGCCAGCCCCGGATTTTGGGTTGCAACATTTGTGCTATTGATACATTGTGCAGCTCAGGGTCTGACACCGTATAAACCTGTGAACACGTAAACTTTTAAACTTAATTATGGAATATAATTTCAGCGAAATAGAAAAGAAATGGCACGACTGGTGGAATGCCAACGAAATATATAAAGTAAGCAACCACTCATCCAGGCCCAAATATTATGTGCTTGATATGTTTCCTTATCCAAGTGGCGCCGGCCTGCATGTTGGCCATCCGCTGGGTTATATTGCCAGCGATATCTATGCACGCTACAAACGGTTGAAAGGCTTTAATGTATTGCATCCCATGGGTTATGATGCATTTGGTTTGCCCGCCGAACAATATGCTATTGAACATGGCATTCATCCCGCTGTATCCACAGCACAGAATATTCAAAACTTCCGGAGGCAAATGGATAAAATTGCTTTCAGTTTCGACTGGAGCCGGCAGGTAAACACGAGCGATCCTTCTTATTATAAATGGACACAATGGATTTTTCTGCAGCTTTTCAAATCATTCTATAACCGTCAAACCAAAAAAGCAGAAAGCATCGATGTGCTGGTTGCTTCATTTGAAAAAGATGGGAATGAATATCATTCAATTCCAAATTCACAGTTTCAACTGGCTGGTGTTGCTCACAGCTCAGAGCCCACAGCTCAAGGCTTTCAATTCACTGCTGAACAATGGATCCGCTTCTCCGAAAAACTACAGCAGGATATTCTTATGGAATACCGTCTCGCTTATTGTGGTTATGGCGAAGTGAACTGGTGCGAAGCATTGGGAACAGTGTTGGCAAATGATGAAGTGGTGAATGGTGTGAGTGAACGCGGCGGTTATCCTGTTGTAAAAAAGAAACTGCGCCAGTGGTATCTGCGCATCACTGAATATGCAGACCGTTTGCTGGAAGGCCTGGAAACAGTGGATTTCAGCGAAGCGATGAAAGAGATGCAAACCAACTGGATTGGTAAAAGCTATGGCGCTGAAATTGATTTTGAAATAAGCGACAGCGATAAAAAACTGCGTGTGTTTACTACAAGGCCTGATACCATTTTTGGTGTTGACTTTATGGTGGTTGCACCCGAACATGAACTGGTTGAAGAAATAACAACGCCTGAACAAAAACAGGAAGTTGAAGATTATATTACCTGGGTTAAAAGCCGCAGTGAGCGGGAGCGCATGGCGGAGAAAACCATCAGCGGCGCATTTACCGGCGCATATGCCATCAATCCGTTTGATAACCGCGAAGTGCCTGTTTATATCAGTGAATATGTGTTGGCGGGTTATGGCACCGGCGCTATAATGGCTGTGCCCTGCGGTGATGAACGCGACTTTCGTTTTGCCAAACATTTCGATATAGAAATAACCAATATTCTTGGTGAAGCATTTAATGGCAAAGAAGCCAACCCCACAAAAGATGCAGAACTGGAAAACAGTAATTTCCTTACCGGCATGCTGATGCGGGATGCTATAAAAGTGATTGTTCAGGAAATTGAAGACCTTGGTTATGGCAAGGCAAAAGTGAATTATAAAATGCGCGATGCGGCATTCAGCCGCCAACGTTATTGGGGCGAGCCTTTCCCTATAGTTTGGAAAGATGGTATTGCTTATCCTTTGAATGAAAGTGAACTGCCACTGGAGTTGCCACCTATGGAAGATATAAAACCGGGAAAGGACGGTGAAGGCCCCCTTTCAAACAACTTAAATTGGATTGAAGTTCCTGCAAGTTCAATTATTGACCTCACCCCCAACCCCTCTCCAAAGGAGAGGGGAGCTAAAAGCTCAACGCCCGGATATATTACCAGTACTCCCGAGCAATGGAAAATATTATCTGTGTATGCAAAAGAGAACAGGCAGAATAAAACTGAAGCAGAAGATAAATTATGGCAGGAGTTAAGAAATAGAAAATTGAACGGATGCAAATTCAGAAGGCAACATCCCGTTGCAGGCTATATTCCTGATTTTGTTTGTCTGGAAAAGAAGTTAATTGTAGAAATTGATGGTGAGTATCATAATGAAGAAGAACAGAGAAAATTTGAAGAAGTAAGAACTGAATGGCTGAACGAGCATCAGTATGAATTGATAAGATTTACTAATGATGAAGTTATACATCATTTGCCGCAGGTATTAAAAAAGATCAGCGAAAGTTTAATTGCCGGAGATGATACAGGTGTTGAAGTGGCTCCCTCTCCTTTGGAGAGGGCGGGGGGTGAGGTTGCATTGCGTGAATCTTCCACCATGCCCGGTTATGCCGGCTCATCCTGGTATTTTTTGCGTTATATGGATCCGCATAATAATGAAACATTCTGCGATAAAAAAGCCAGCGATTACTGGAACCAGGTGGATGTATATGTTGGCGGAACGGAACATGCAGTCGGCCATTTATTATACAGCCGCATGTGGACGAAATTTTTGTTTGATCTTGATTTGATAAGCTTTGATGAACCGTATAAAAAATTGCTGAACCAGGGGATGATACAGGGAAGTTCGAGAATCATCTTCTTAATAAATTATAGAGGTTATGGTTTAAAAGATGAAAATGAAATTTATGATACAGGTCTTTTTGCTGTTTCTTATGATTTAATCGAAGATTATGTTCGTACTGGGGAAGCACACCCGGTTGATATTTTTAATACAATTAGTCAACATGCAGACTTCCTTCAAGGGTTATCTTCTAAGTACAATTTTACTGGAACTTCTATTGTCGAAAGACATGTAGACGTGAGTTTAGTTGATGGAGTTGTTTTATCAATCGATGAATTCAAAAAAGTTAAGAAAGAATTTGAAAATGTGCCTTTCGTTTTTGATAAATCAGTAGGATTTATATGTAAAACAGAAGTTGAAAAAATGTCTAAATCAAAATTCAATACAGTTGATCCTTCTGATTTAGTAAACAAATATGGCGCCGATACTTTCCGCATGTATGAAATGTTTTTAGGCCCGGTAGAACAAAGCAAACCCTGGGATACAAAAGGCATTGAAGGCGTGCATCGTTTCTTAAGAAAATTCTGGCGCTTATTCTTTGATGAAGTAAAAGGAAAGATATGGAATGATGATAAAGCCACCGATGCAGAGTTAAAAGTGCTGCATAAAGCCATCAAAAAAATAGAAGAAGACACCGAACGTTTTTCTTATAACACGGCTGTTTCGGCTTTCATGGTTTGCACCAATGAACTGGCAGATTTAAAATGCCATAAGAAAGAAATATTGAAGCCATTGGTAATCATGTTATCTTCTTATGCGCCGTTTATTGCTGAAGAATTATATCATGCTTTAGGCAATGAAGGAAGCGTTCTTGATGCAGCCTATCCGGCATTTGATGCAAAGTACCTGGTTGAATCATCCAAAGAATATCCCATCAGTGTAAATGGCAAATTACGCACCACCATCAATATATCTTTGGATGCCTCACAAAAAGAAGTGGAAAGTATCGTGCTGCAAAATGATGTTGTACAAAAATGGCTGGATGGCAAAGAACCAAAGAAAATCATCTTCGTAAAAAACAGGATGGTGAATGTTGTTATTTAATTGTGCGTGGTGAATGGTAATAGTGCGTTTATTCGCTATTC
The DNA here is from genome assembly GCA_023386395.1 of Bacteroidota bacterium. Lineage (GTDB taxonomy): Bacteria > Bacteroidota > Bacteroidia > Chitinophagales > Chitinophagaceae > Parafilimonas. Next base: position 2,032 of record JAEWJV010000504.1, on the reverse strand, counting down.
GTCATTCACTATTTCATTAAAATATATTGCATGCTCGCTATAGGTTTAATTCGTGAAGGGAAAATCCCTGCTGATAATCGTGTTGCACTTACGCCTGCCCAATGCAGGTGGCTTTTAAAAAGCACAGACTTTAAAATTTTTGTTCAGCCTTCGCCAACGCGTTGTTTCAGCGATAATGAATATGAACGCTCCGGCGCGGTGCTGCAGGAAGACCTTTCCAACTGCAATCTTCTTTTGGGCATAAAAGAAGTGCCGGTTGATATGCTGCTGGCCAATAAAACCTACATGTTTTTTTCGCATACTAAGAAAATGCAGCTGTATAATCAAAAGCTGATGCAGGCAATGGTGAAGAAAGAAATTTCATTAATCGATTATGAATGTTTAGAGCACGAAGACGGGCAACGTATTGTTGGCTTTGGTTTTTTTGCAGGCATTGTGGGTGCCCATAATGGCCTGATGGCTTATGGTGAAAAAACCGGTGCTTACAAGTTAGGAAGGGTTTATAAACAGAAAGATTACCTCGAATTAATTCATACATATTTTGGTTTGAAGCTGCCGCCGGTAAAAATTGCGGTAACGGGCAGTGGCCGCGTAGCCCATGGCATCCTCGAAATAATGAATATCGTGGATGTGCAGGAAGTGGAGCCTGATGAATATCTAAGCAAAACTTTTTCCTATCCTGTTTATGTGCATCTGAAAGGCGCAGATTTATACACGCACAAAGAAAAGCGTACTTATACAAGGGATGATTTTCATGCCAACCCGCAGGCGTATGAATGTTTATTTCGCTCCTATATTTCACAAACGGATATTTTAATGAACGGTGTTTATTGGGATACAGCTATTCCGCGCCTGTTTGAAGCAGATGATGTTAAAGCTGAAGATTTCCGTATTCAAACTATTGCAGATATTACCGACGATGCACATGGTAGTATTCCCGTTAACCTTGGCGACTGTTCCATAGATGACCCTGTTTATGGCGTGGATAAAACCACGCTGCAGCGCACAGCGCCTTATTTAAAAACAAGTGTAGATGTAATGGCCGTTGGTAATCTGCCCAATGAATTGCCCCGCGATGCAAGCCGTTTCTTTGGCGAGCAATTAATAAAACATGTGTTGAATGATTATATAAAGGGCAGCATCGTTATTGACAATGCAACTATTCTGAAAGATGGGGAACTTATGCCGGGGTTTAAATATTTAAGCGATTATGCTAACAGTTAAATTTAGTGAGGCGTTGCAGCAGGTTAAATCTTCCACTCCCTAATCTCATTCGCCCATTCATGGCGGTAAGGCGTTGTAATGCGGATGTAGTTATCGGTATAACCTTCCATCATGCCGTTTTTATTATGGTCTTCAAACAAAACTTTTCTAGTTTGCCCGGCATGTTGTGCTGTAAAATATTGCAGCTTTTGATAAGATAGGTTGCGCAGGATTTTATTGCGCTCATGTCTTGTGTGCACCGGTACAACCGGCTCTATTTCCAGCGCTTTGGTGTTATCCCTTTCTGAATAAGTGAATACATGCAGATAAGAAACATCAAGATTGTGCAGGAACTCAAACGTTTCATTAAACACTGCATCGTCTTCCGAAGGAAAGCCAACAATCACATCAACACCGATAGCACAATGCTGCATAAACTGTTTTATAACAGCTACTTTTTCTGCATACAATTCCCTGCGGTAGCGGCGGCGCATCAAACCTAAAATTTTATTGCTCCCGCTTTGCAGCGGGATATGGAAATGCGGCATAAAGCGTTTGCTTTCCGCTACAAACTGAATGATCTCGTTCGTTAATAAATTAGGTTCAATGGAAGAGATGCGGTAACGTTCTATACCTTCCACATTATCCAGTTCCTGTATAAGCTGGTAAAAATCCTGCGTGTGTTTTTCACCGTTGGGGCCTTTTCCAAAATCACCGAGGTTTACACCAGTCAATACAATTTCCTTTACACCTTTTGCTGCCAGCGTTTCCGCATTGCGGATAACATTATCAATACTGTCGCTGCGGCTTTTGCCCCGCGCCATAGGAA
>JAEWJV010000447.1 GCA_023386395.1 Bacteroidota bacterium | reverse complement strand
AGAGAATACTGCAAACCTTAACACCACCTACTGCCATTGTACGGGTTGATGATGTGCTGAATATTAATATCCAAACACTCGATCCCCAGGCAAATTCGGTTTTAAACCAGGGTAACCTGCCATTAAACTCAGGCGCCATAACAAGTATGGGTGACCGGAATGGACAGCAATCTATAATTTCCGGCTATCTTGTGGATAAAGACGGGTATGTTCACTTGCCTTATATTGGTGATGTTTTGGTAAAAGACCTCAGCACGCAACAGGTAAAAGACCTGGTTACACAAAAAATTTCTGTTTACTTTAAAGACCCTGTGGTTAATGTAAGGTTTGCCAATTATAAGATAACCGTATTAGGCGAAGTACGTAACCCCACCACTTTCCTGGTGCCCAATGAAAACCCTACTATTTTTGATGCACTTGGTTTGGCCGGCGATATAACGGTTTCCGGCAGAAAGGATAACGTGATGCTGATAAGAAGTGATGCTAACGGCGCAAAACAAATTGTGAGAATTAACTTAGACAGCACCACTACCATATCATCGCCTTATTTTTATCTTAAGCCAAATGATGTTTTATACGTAGAACCAACAGAAGATAAAGTGGCAGGCGAAAGCAACTACAGGGTAAGGGATATAGCAGTTATATCCAGCGCCATATCTTTAATGATAGTTATTATTGCACGGTTAACCCTGTAATGAAATGTCCCCGGCATTATGATTTGTTTAATTCGGTAAAGTTCAAGAAGCTACTACTATGCAGGATTCATATAATGATTTAAATGTAAGCAGAAACGTTTCCCCGCATCACGATATTGATGTTAAGTTTCTTGCAGGCAAAATTTTTGGCAACTGGTATTGGTATGTATTATCAGTCTTCTTATTCCTTGTTTTGGCCACCTTTATATTTTTCTACACATCACCTTATTATACCGTAATGGGCAGGGTGCTGGTGAATGGTTATAACTCACAGGGCCGCCAGATTGTGGGTACAGACCAGGCGACAGTACTGGGCGACCTTGGAAAAAATTCCTATCCCAATTCAGTTTCCAATGAAATTGAAATTATCCATTCAAGAACCATTATCGAAAAAACCATACACGATCTTGAATTGAACCTTCAGTATTTTGGTAAGAATGCAATCCGTTATGAGGAAATATATAAGGAGTCGCCTTATTTCATACATGTATTGTATTTGAATGATGATAAGATTATTGAACCGGTTGAATACGATGTTAAAGCCGATGATAAAAAAGTATGGTTTGAAGATGAAGATACCGACAGCAGCTTTACAGCTTCTTACGGCGACACGCTTACCTTTTGGTATGGCAGTTGGGTTTTAGAACGAAACCCGGCAGTTGCCATTAAAAACCCCGACCGCCACCTTGGGCTTATTATCAACAGTTATCACGCCACCTTAAAAATGCTGATGGACGATATAGAAGCCATTACTACCACTGAATTTGTAAACATTATCGATCTCAGCATAACGGCGCAGTGCCCTTCAAAAAATGAAGATATGCTGCGGTACATGGTTGACCTGTATGTAAAATCTGATGTGGATAATAAAAATAGGATAGCCGACAGCACCATAGCCTTTATTAATACCCGTTTGATAAAAGTATCAGAAGACTTGAATAATATTGATAAGAATATCGAAACCTTTAAGAAGGAAAACGGCATTACCGATATTACAGATGACTCCAAGCAATTACTCCAGCTTTCAAGTACTGTAAGCAACGATCTCGCTGATAAACAGGTGCAGCTAAAAGTGGTAGACGACCTTGAAAAATACCTGATGGATCAACACAATAATTCAAGGGTAATGCCTACAACAGCGCCTATTCAGGATGCGGCATTTGTGCAAACACTGGAAAAATATAACACGCTGCAGTTGCAGCGCCAGGGCTATTTGCAGAATTCAACAGAGCAAAACCCCAATGTAAAAAGCATAGACATCCAGCTTTCCCAGTTGCGCGGCGATTTATTAAGCATGATGCGCACCTTTAAGAGAGGCATAACCACCGAGCAGAATGAACTGCAGAACAGGAATAACCAGGTTGCCGGCAACATAAAAAAAGTGCCCACAAAAGAGCGTATTTATATTGATTATACAAGAAAGCAAAACGTGGTGCAGGAGCTGTACCTGTATCTTTTGCAAACACGTGAGCAAACTGAAGTTTCAAAATCGTATAATATTGGCCCTATCCGCGTTATTGATGAAGTGAAGCGTGGCCCTATGCCATTCTTTCCCACATGGGTTATCTTAATTCCCTGTGCTTTATTTCTTGGTTTGCTGGTTCCTTCTGTTGTAATCTTTCTGAAAGAATTACTTAATACAAAGGTTATTACCACGAATGACATAACCAATGCAACGTATGTTCCGGTGGTTGCAGACATTAATCACACTAAAGATGGGAAAGCAATTGTAGTTTCTAAGGATGACAGGAGCCAGGTTGCAGAACAATTCAGAACATTAAGGACCAACCTGCATTTCCTGCTGCCCGATACTTCAGATAAAACCGTATTGGTTACGTCGAGCATGGGAGGGGAAGGTAAATCTTTCGTTGCGGTAAACCTTGCGGCGGCAGTTGCCCTTTCAGGCAAGAAAGTTTTGATAATGGAGCTGGATTTGCGCAAGCCTTATATTTATTCAATATTGGGCGTTGATAACAATGAAGGATTTTCCAATTACATCATTTCTGATATAAATGCAAGAGATATTATAAAGCCAACAAGCCTTCATCCTGATTGCTACTATATAGGCCCCGGTATGTTGCCGCCAAACCCGGCGGAATTATTGGCGCACGACAGGGTTAAGCAGTTGTTTGATGAGGTAAAAACCGAATTTGATTATATCGTTGTTGACTGCGCGCCGGTAGGCCTCGTAACGGATGCATTATTGTTAAGGAAATATGTGGATACGGTACTGTATGTAGTGCGCCAGCGGTTTACTTATAAAAAACAGGTTAATCTTGTGCAGGGATTGGCAAACGACAAAAAGTTCAAGAATATTAATATTGTGTTTAACGATATAAAACGTGTGCCGGGCTATGGTTATACTTATGGATATAACGGCAGCCAGGATTATTATGGTGAACGCAAATCATTCTTCGGCAGAAAAAAGCGCAGGGCGCATACTGCATAATATAAAATTAATTCAACTTACATATTGCCATAAGCTTGCTTATACAGGCTTGTGGCATATTAGTTCTTAAGGCCGTTTAAAGCCCATGGTTAAAAAAAAGCAGGTTATACAATCCGGTGCCTGGCAAATGCTTAATGTATGTGTTAAGGTAATTTCCCAGTTTGGATATTATGCAGTTATGGCAAGGCTGCTGCAAAAATCTGAGCTTGGTGTTTTCGCCCTGCTTAATTCTTTCATGAATTTCGGCAATATGATTGGCGATGGCGGCATGGGCGATGCACTGCTTCAACGAAAAGAAACAGAAAAGCAGCACGTAAATGCAGCATTTTTTTCAGGTATGCTGCTGGCGGCTATCATCTACATTGCCATTTTTATTCTTGCACCGTTTGCTGCAGAATTTTACAACGAACCGCAGCTAACATCATCACTGCGCGTATTCAGCATTATCTTTTGGTTTGCCGCTATGTATTCGCCATCATTTGCCATGCTGCAAAAGAATTTCAGGTTCAGGAAAATTTTTATTGCAGATGGCGTAATGCTGCTTTTATCAAATGTGCTGGGAATTATCCTCGCTTACAAAGGCTTTGGTGTAATGTCGCTTGTGTGGTCGCAGATATTTTATTTCGGCGCAGAATTGCTTACACTTTTATTTTATTATCCTTTGCCGCTTAAACTCGGGTTTACAAAAAAACATTGGAAAGATTTGATTGGTTATGGTTCGGGCCTAACGCTTATCCGCGTAAATAATTACATCGTAAATTTTGGGATTATACTGGAAGTGGGTAAGCTCGTAAGCGCTGCCGTATTGGGTGTTTTCGACCGGAGTTTCCGCATCATGAATATTCCCCAGCGCTTTTTTTACGACATGGTGCAACGGGTAATGATGCCGGCCATGGTAAAGAAAAACGACAATGAAAAAGGAACATATAAAGTATTTTCCAAATCACTTTCATTAATTAATTCTGCCCTTGTTCCGCTAACAGTTTTTCTTATCATTTTCAGTAAACAGGTTGTGCTGATATTATTGGGCAGAAAATGGCTGGATGCTGTTCCGCTGCTGCAGGTGTTTTTTCTCAACTTACCCTTGCGCACCACGTCAAGCCTTGGCGATACCTTAATGCGGGTGCATGGTTTAATAAGGCTTAACCTCATTAGGAAAGTTCAAAATTCGGTTATCATTTGTGTGCTTATTTATATAGGTTATGTATCAGCCGGCTTAACGGGTATTAGCTGGAGTATTTTTGTTTCTACCTTAATTTCTTATGTGATAATGATTGCCATTGTTAGAAAAAGAATTTTTCAAAACGACTGGAAAACATTGGTCTTCAGGCCGTATTATAATGGCGTATTGTTAACTATTGGCTGGGTAGTTCCGGCTTATTTGCTTTACCGCTTATTACATATATTTATCGCTGATGAAATTATTGCATTTTCAGCTTTATGTATTGTTATTGGCGCAGCAGCATTAGTTGCATTTATTAAGAAGCCGAAATTACTTGGCAGTGATATAGTGTATATACAGAAAGATTTTCTGCAGATGTTTAAGAAGAAGAAAAAGAAACAAAAAGGCCAGCCAATAATTACAGACGAGGAACAATAAAAATTAGCAGATGGTATTATTTACAATTAAATAATTTTATTGCCGCATGTACGGAGGATATTCAAATAATTTACAGCAACAGCACGGAAGCGGTATTTATGTTGGGGGGAAAGAATTATTATTTCTTGGAATACTAATCGCAATAGGCCTTACACTTTATATCTCGCTGATTAATTTAACTTCAGCGCCGCTTGTATTACTCACCATTCCTTTGGTTTTATACGATCGTGCCTTTATGTACCCGATGTTTATGACGATTTCTTTATCACAGGGTGCATTTACCGATACTGCCACATCAGGCGTGGGAACAGCCGATGCTTCTTACGCAGAAAGCTTAACCATTGCCACCATTGCGCCCATACTCGCCTGGGATTTACTTTCTCAAAAAAGTAAAATGGTCCCATTCCGGTTTTCCATCATTTATCTGTTTTTCCTGGGTTTTGTTTTCATGGGCATTTTCGTTTATTACCAGCATCCTCAAAATTTTGCCGGACTTCCCATAGGTACCGGAAAAAATGCACCTGCTTTTCATAGTAT
>JAEWJV010000366.1 GCA_023386395.1 Bacteroidota bacterium | reverse complement strand
GCTTGATATAGTGAAACAAATAGCACCGCTGGGCAATGTGTACCAGGCCGGCACATTAAGCGGCAATCCTATCGCAATGATTGCGGGCTATACATTACTCAGCTATTTAAATAACAACATATCTGTTTATAAGGAGCTTGATGAGAAAGGCGATTATTTAAGAAAAGGATTATTTAATGTGTTTGATAAAGCAAATATCCCTGTAGCCATTAACCAGATCGGTTCAATGTTATCTGTACATTTTACCAATAAACCGGTGAATAATTTTACCGGTTCATCATCGGCCAATATTGCCTTGTTCAATAAATTCTTTCATGCTATGTTAGATGAAGGCGTTTACCTGCCGCCATCGGCATTTGAAAGCTGGTTTATGAGCAATACCTTAACTTATGCTGATTTAGACAATACAATAGCAGCAACTGAAAATGCGGTTAAAAGTATTAGCGGCGTTTAAAAACTATTTCGGTTATTTGGGGGAGGTTGATTATGAACAGCGGTCAGACGCTTCGGGAAATTACTTAATTAATTTTTACAACTGAAAGCGTCAGACCAGTAGCTGTCAATGCCACTCAAACAATTTGTTCAACCCCTTACATGTTTTCCTCTCTTTCAATTGATATAGTGTTATGCCGGTTTTTTACCGGCATAACCGTTTTATATCCCGTAATTGTTATAAGTAAAAAACGTTGGCAACAAGCGTTTTTTCCCAGGAGCTGGATTTTAAGTGTTTGCATCTTTGCATAGATTACATGGCTGTAAAAGCTAATACAGGCTTTGATTCCTGTGAAGGCAAAAACAATCATGCTTATGGTAAAAAGAAGATACCATCCAATTCATTCCAGCTTAAATTAAGTCTCACTTTATAAAAGCAGATAATAGTTACTGCGTTAACGCAGCCCACATGTTTCAACATGCGGGCTTTTTTGTTTATGCTTAATTTGCAAAGTCTGAAGTATGTATTAATTTCCTGCACATGAAAAAGATATTATTAAGCGTATTTATCATTATTTCCTGTCAAACCTTTGCACAGCAACAGTATGAAACAATTAAGGCCATTCACTATTACGCCGATGCCATCAACAAAAAAGATACGTATATAGATTCGCAGTGTGTACTCGATTTATACTATCCAAAAGACGTAAAGAATTTTGCAACTATTATATGGTTTCATGGCGGTGGTTTGGCAGCCGGCCATCGTGAGATACCACAGCAGCTTATGAATAAAGGCTATGCTGTTGTAGGCGTTGGTTACCGTTTTTCACCGCGTGTAAAAGCGCCTGCTTATATTGAAGATGCTGCGGCGGCAACCGCTTGGGTTTTTAAACATATACAGGAATATGGCGGCAGCAATAAGCTCATATTGCTTTCCGGTCATTCTGCGGGCGCTTATCTTGATATGATGATAACGCTAGATAAACATTATCTCGAAAAATATAATATTGATGCCAATGCCGTTGCAGGGTTAATTCCTTTAAGCGGCCAATGCATTACACACTTTACCGTGCGGCAGGAGCGGGGCCTGGAAGCAACAAAAGTTGTAGTAGATTCATTGGCACCTTTATCTTTTGTGCGTAAGGATGCGCCGCCAATGTTGTTAATTACCGGCGACAGGGAGCTTGAACTTTATGGCCGTTACGAAGAAAATGCTTACATGAAAAGGATGATGATGCTTACCGGTAATACAACCACTACTTTATATGAATTGCAGGGTTACGATCATGGCGGCATGCCTGCAGGAGCATTTCCGTTATTGCTTAAAGAAGCAGACAAGCGCGTAAAGGAAATTAAAGCAGGCAATAAATAAAATCAATATAACAGTATAATATGAAATCATACGGAGCTGCAGTCTTGGTTTTCCTGATGTGTGTATTGTTTTTAAATCAAACACATGCACAAACAGAAGTGGAAGCATGGGGCAATTTAAGAGGCATACGCATACAGGGGCAATTAATAAATTTTGAATCGGCCATTGCGGTAATTAACAGCGATTGGTCAAAAGTAAACGCAACCGCAAAAGAGCGGCAGCATCCAAAATTTGACAGGCAGGGTAATAAGCAGGTTGTTACTACGCAGCTCGACAGTTTTTATATTGTTGAACAGTTTGAAGATATTAGCGAAGGCATTTGTAAAGCAACGGTTCAGTTCACATCCAAAAAAGATACGGCCCTTGCAGGTTTGTATTTTCATTTGAAATTTCCGCTGGAGGATTATTCAAAGAATGATGTACGCTTCATTGGATCAAAGCCAGGAGCTAAAAATGGTGAAACCATAGCTTCCGGCGTTAAGGTCATTTCGTCTAAAAAGCAGGCCGGACTTGATTTTGAAAAGCCGGTAACAATTAAAAGCATAGAACGAGATCAGTTTCTTCATATCTATATTCCCATCCAAACAGGCAGTTTTACCAGGGGGCAAACAGGTGAGATTACGTTTACGATAAAGGCAACGGGAATAATTGATAAAGCACCTGTAACCGTTACCATTGATCCATCCAGGCAAGGCCGCGTATTTGCAGGTTTTGGCGGCAATTTCCGTTTGCAAAATTCAAAGAACGATCCGCAGGTAATTGATTATTGTTTGAACAATATGCGTGTTGCCTGGGGCCGCGTTGAAA
>JAEWJV010000353.1 GCA_023386395.1 Bacteroidota bacterium | reverse complement strand
GTTGTCTGGTGGTAAGTAATTCATCTAAAAGAGGAGTTGTTGTAACAGGGGTTTCATTCAATTCTTTTGAAATGTCTTTTTCTGGTAAAGTCAACTGGTCGGATGTTTTGTTTTGATGCCGTTGTTTTTTTTCGGCATTAACATTTAGATTAACTGCTGTTTTTGATGACGATGTTTCCTTGTTTGTTGCAAGTATGATATTCTGTAAATGGGCAATGCTATATTCTCTGCCTAAATCACTTCCGTTAAATACAACTTTGTTTTGATTATCTACAAATGTGATTCCGTAAATTCTGCCTGCTGCATTTTGCCGTAAAACAGAGGCGACGTTTTTTGACTCTAATAAGCTGATTAATTCATTCAATGCAGTTGGCTTTTTGGACAGTGCCTGATCAAGCAATGATTTAGTATGTTGCTTTAAAGATTCTTTCTTATCCTTGTTTGCAATAAATAATTCTTCCAGTCTGTTCAATGTTGGCTGACTATTAATCGAGCTGGACTTTACAGGCACACCGATCTTGTGCCCTTCTTTATCCAAAACCCTGTACACCAGTCCATGATTTTTATAAATCCTGCCTTCTTCCTTTCCCCGGTCTGCGACAATGTTATACTGTTTTAATACGGCATTAAATTCAGGGAGTGATGCATACTTGTAAGTATGCAGTACAGTGTTCACAACATTGGTAATAGCTTTTTTTGTTTCAGTTTTTCCATAGAGTATTTGTTCAGCATTAACCGGCTGAATTTTTTGTTTTAAAAACTGCTTCTGATTTTCTGCACAAATAAGTTTGAACTCTCTTTCAATTTCTTTCCTCGCTTTTTCAGATTGATTACGCCCGATGTTATGCGTGTTGATGCGGCTGCCATCATCGCGGATGGTTGTCGTTACAAGATGAACATGCGGGTGGCCGGCGTCGTTATGTTTATAAACAAGGAATGGTTGTTCTCCAAAACCAATTTTATCCATATAGCAGTTTGCAATCTTTACCAGCTTATGAGCACTTAGTTTTTCTGAAGGATCGAAGTTGAGGGATATATGCAGTGTTTTTGTCTGCGCTCTTTCATTGAGCACATTCAATCTTTCAAAGCCTTCCATCTTCTGATAAAAATTCATGTCTTTTGCCTCCTTTAGAAAATTGCCCGCATATAAACACTCGGCTTTGCCCTGGCTTACTTTATGTTCATTATAATTAAGGGCAGCAACCAATCTTTTGGGTGTTGTTATTTTTGCAACCATTGTTCGTATAACTGAGTAATTTTTAAACTGATTTCTTCCACTTTGCTTACAACGGATTTATGCAGGTTGTTATAAAACTGGATCCAGGTGCGGAATTCCGGTATCTTATCCAGTGTATGTAACTTATGTACGGTTTGATTGAAATTATTGCCCATAGCATTGAGTTCTTTTTTAAGCCGGATCATTTCCTTTAAAAATTCATCGGCGCTTTGATTTCTGTATTTCACTATTACGGGTTTTTGCAGGATCACCTTCCGCACATAATTGCTGGTACTTCTTTCCGTAGTTTGTTTTCTTAAATTTTTAAGTTGTTCCAGCTCGGCATTATTCATCCTGATTTTGAAAAATATATTGCGCGCTTCATTTTCTTTCTTCTGCATATCTTTTCATTATTTTTTCAGAGGCGTTTTTAATCTGTTTCAATTCCCCGAAGCGAGTTCCGAAGCGGAGGGCAAGATGCCCAAACGTGGCCACGTTTGTACATCTTGCCGTGTGCAGAGTCAAGCACACTAAAGCATTTAAGTCGCCGGATAACCTAACTGATGAAGAATATTCCAGGAGTAAAAAGAGGCTTTTGAGCAGGTTATAATCTTTGCTTTCCATACACACTTTTTTTCGTTTTCACCATTACAAAAATCACTGACTTTATAAAGTTAGAAAGAGAAGGAATTTTGAAGAACAGGTGGGTAAATTCTGCTCATGTTAAATAGGTTATTCCTGAATAAAAAAAGGGCTTTACAGCAGCCCTTCATCAGCAAATGAATAATAACCCTCACTGCTTATTATAATGTGGTCTAATACTTTGATATCATGGTACTTTGCAGCTTCTGCAATTTTTGTTGTTAGTTCCTCGTCCGCCCTGCTTGGTTTCAGGTTCCCGGAGGGATGATTATGGCAAAGAATAATGCTTACACAAAGCGACTTTATTGCCGCTGCCAGTATCAGTCTTGGATCTGCAACAGTTCCTGAAATACCGCCTGCAGAAGTTTCATAAACGCCCAGGACCCTGTTATTACGGTTAAGAAATAAAACCTTAAATTCCTCCTGCATTTCGATTTTGTTTTCATCCCACGCCTGGCGCAGTATATGGCAGGCATCCCTTGAATCTTTCATTACCGGCCTTTCAGAAGCTTTTACTTTTGATTTATAAACCAGTTCTACTTCTGCTACCCTTGTCCATTCCGGAGACGTTTTTTTCTGTTCCATAAAATCATTTTAAAAGATTAAAAAATTAATTATGGAACTCACCCCGGCTTTGGGCAATCAAGGCAAGGAAGCAACGGAATAAATAGTATCTTTTGCCATAAAGGGAAGCATTTGTTTATGCCGGAATTTCTTTGCCGCTACAGCAGCCCCAATAGCCGAACTTCGTGATAACAATTAATGAAGGAATAATAATCATGTAATTATTTAAAAGTTAACTGTAAATGCTTATAAGGCGTCACTTCTGAAATATGTAGTAGTTCTTTTTTTTATAAATGGGATTAAATTAAACGAATAAGATTCTAATTATTGATTTCCCATTCCAGATATATTTTATCTAACTGATAAACCCAAGCTGCCGCTCCATTTACAACAACTGTTAGAATACGAGCGGCAGCTTTTTAATACAATCAAAGCGCCGATGTTTTCCGGCGCTTTGATTATAAGATAGTAACAGCTTATCTTTTTGGTATTTCAAACTGTTCGCAAACTGCAACCTGGTAATCCGCTTTTTTGTTAACTCAGGTAGCATTTTATCCAAACGGTGCAAAGGAAAATTGCATTGCCTGCGCCCTTCTTTATCTCTCGTCAATTTAACGGATGCAACCTGATTAATTAAAATGGCATCACAACCGAAAGTAGTATACCTTTCTTCTGTTCTTATCACTACAATTACATCTGAATACTTTTGCTTTATCGCTTTCCATATATCAAAAAGCTGCTTTGTTTCATGTTGTATAACCTGCTTTTTCATCGTAATTATTTTTAAATGAAAAAAAGGTAAAGCCGGACAGTATCCGGCCTTACCAACTGCCTAATTCAGTATAAATGTTGATGCGCCATTGTTTGCAAAATCCCGGCAAAGGTTAAAGGCTTTCTGTGTTTTGATTTGGGCCGTACCGCCATACAAAAGAGACTTCAATTTGGCTTCATCATCTTTATAGCTGCGTACATTCTGAAAATATCCTGTGACGGCATTATAAGCTCCAAACAAAGTGCCTACGGTTGTTTCTGTTTGTTGGGTTGGGCTGGTTAATGCATATTCATACACGGCATTGCACATATTATTAAAGCAGGTGGAAAGTTCATTCCATTTGCAGGCTTGTATATTTTGCAGCACTTCTTTATTCGGCACCATTGCCAAACGGATTAACTGCTGCAATTCAGGGTCTGTTATTCTAACCCTTGTCCAGTTATTAAACACTTCTTCCAGTTGTATTGAAAGCTGGTTGGAAATGCCCATGACTCTATGCGCTTGTTCCAGTCTTTCTTTAGCGTTGGCGGTATGCCTGATTTTAATAGAGTTGGTATGGTTGTGCATGGCCGCATTCAGCGTATTGTTGCAAACAATCCTTATAGGCGTAAAGGCTGCCGTTATGCTGCCGTAACCATCATGTGAAGTGGTTAGAAATAGATATTGTTCTATTAAATCATCCCTGCCAACCTTTATATAAGAAGGCAGTTTTGCTGTAATAAAAATCCGTTCACCTTTACCCAATGCGCCGGCGGTTTCATACTGGATGCCCTCACCGCCCACAATGGCATCAAAGAAGCTAAAAGCATCTGTATTCTGTACCACCTCATAATCTTTGCCGACTACGCCCAAAACCGTGTCTGTATCCGTGCGGATAGTGGCAAAATAATCGGGTACTGCAATTTGTGGGTTTTCGTATTCATTGCGCTGCGTATATAATTTGTGTTTTTCCACCACATAGTCCAATCCTGCAAACTGCAATGCTTCTGCACTTGTAGGATAATCGCTTACAATCTGCCCTAAGCCATGCCAGGGTTTTTCCTTTACGGAAAAGAAACTGTGGTGCCTTGTTTGTTCGTTAAAATGAATGTTATCTGCCATAATAATTACCCAGCTTTAATTTGTATCCCGCAGGCGGTACTGCTGCGGTCATGTTATCAAATTTGTTGAATAGATTGGTAAAGCGTCTCAGCGCTTATGCACTGAAACGCTAAAGGTTTAGAATGGTAAATCATCTGATGAATCGGCTATCTTACCTGTGTTACTTATAGGCACAGCCGGTGTTTCGCTGCCGTTATCCATACCTTTTGCTTTACCGTGCAGTTTGATGTTACTTACATGCATAGACAAAGAAGCCATTGTTTTGCCTTCCATGTTCTCCCATGAATCAAGATTGATGCGGCCGTTTAGCTCTACGAGAGTGCCTTTGGTTAAATATTCGGCAATTCCGGTATTAATCCAGTAAGTACAGTTAAAATACCTTACTGCCTTTCTTGTTTCGCTGTCTCCTTTTGCTTTGTAATTATCATTGACAGCAATAGAAAAATTGACAACTTGTTTGTCGTTGTTTGTTGTTCTTACTTCTGCGTTTTTTGTCAAACGTCCTACTAAAGTTTCCATAACTTAAAATTTAATTGATGAATAAAAATTTGATTACTGATTGAATGAAGCGGCTGTCTTATAATTGATTTTTTTATCGCCGCCATACTTAAGCCTCGCGTGTTCGTAAACGATTAAATAGAATACCCACGCAGTAGTTAAAGATTTTGAGCGGTTATAATGCCTGTGGTGTTGAATCTGCCATGAAAGCCGCATCAGTTTTGCACGCTGTTCCTGTTTCATACGATGAAAGTTTTAATGTCATTTAATTTTATTTCCTGTGCTCGGCTTAGCGCCTCGTCCTTTCTCTCGTAGCAACCCGGTCCTTAGGCAGGAAGGGATGAAAGCAAGGTTTTTGCCCGAAAAAATTTTTGACCGTGGAATAAAAAGCGAAGCGGTTTATGCCGCGAAAGCAAAAAGCCCAACGGAGACAGGGCGTATTTTTTTGAGTAAAACCTGTGGCCAGCCGCAGTGTACGGAGGTGCAGACCTTGCTTTGAGCACTGCCTGCCAGGATCTTCGCGCAGGAATGGATAGACGAGTACTTTATCATTAAAAAATAAAATCAAAGAAGACTGGTATGGTTAAACTTGTTATGGCATATTCGATAAACTATAATTTCGCCGCCCATAAATCATTTGGATGGAACATTATTTCAATCTGCCGGTCACTATAAATGGAGAGAACCAGAATTTTAGAGGGCGGCTGGTGACATTTGGCTATGTATACAAATATTATATCATTGTAGATGGACAGGAACTTGTTTTTGAGAAGGATGAGGAACAGCAATACAGGGTATTGTCCGGGGAGGATGCTAAAGGCAAGCCTACTGGCCCCGGCATAATACAAGCGATCATTACAGCACTGGACAATCTGTAATTTTCAATTGCGCTTTTCAGTACCAAACATTACAAATGCAACCTGTGTATTGCCGGGTGCATGTTTAAAGAAGGATGGGGCGCTGCGGTCAAACCTGCGGTTGTATGCTTCAAACCAAAGCTTAAAGGCCGATTTGGATTTGAGTTTGCAGCAATCTTCAAACTGTTCCAACTGTTCTGCGTTGAGAATGATCTCGTCATCAAAGACCACTTTGAATTTCCAGTCATATTTTTTCCACCGGATATAATTTTCCGCCACTTCTTTGCGCAATTTCAGCTGTGCATCGTGCTGAAACCCCCTTGGCTTGATTTCAATGAGAAAAGCTTCCCCCGTTTTTTTATGGCGAATTAAAAAATCAGGCGTATAACGGCGGTGGCATTGCCGGATATAATCCGTTGGTTGCCTGGTGCCGGGATGATAATATATCGAAACACGCGCCCGTAGAAATTCGTATTCTTCCATGATGGAAATGGCGAATTTCAGCTCCGTTAAAGAATCAAAGGAGCAGCCCCAGTTGACTATCTTAAAGGATTTGCCATACCTGAATGCCGGTTCCTGCATGATCATGGTGTTACCTATCATTGTACTGTCTTTTAAAGTGATTAATCAGCGGTCAAGGTTCACCAGGCTATGCGCTTTGATTTGCGTTACGTACCGCTTTTGCCCGCTGGTATCGGTATATACCCGGTACAGGAGCAACCCCTCCACCATGATCTTACTTCCTTTTACAAAATTTCTTTCCGCATACGCTGCCGTGTCGTCCCAGGCCACCACATTATGCCACACGGTCTGCCATACTTTTTCTCCCTGCTTGTTCCTGCGCGCATAATGGGTGGCTATGCGAATTGCCACCCTCTTGCTCCTGTCTTTTGCTTCTGTTACCGAAAGGTCTTTTCCCACATAACCTATCAGCATTACACGATTAGAATTCATGATTAAGATTTGATTCGAAGGTAGGGTAGGTGGTGTGCGTCAGTGATGTTGTACCCGTGTGTTTCCATTATACGTGTGTACACACTGCTGTGGCCATAAAAGCCCCGGAACCTGTATATTTGGATATGCCTGAGGAGCCCACCAAAGCGAAAGCGCCGGAAGACAACAAGGTATGTATTGAATGCCGCGAGCCATTTAAAGGAAGGTCGGATAAAAAGTTTTGCAGTCCTGCCTGCAAGGACAATTATTATAACAGGCTAAAGGCGCAAACAAAAAAGGAAATCGGCATCATAGACAGCGCCTTAAAACGTAACCGGAAAATACTGAAGCAACTGTTCGACCCCGAACAGGAAAACCGGCTTATTACCCGCAGGAAACTGTTGAGGGCCGGGTTTAATTTCGAATTTCATACCCATCACGTGACCACCAGTATCCATGCCAATGAGTTTATTTTTTGTTACGATTACGGCTACCGGGAAGTGGTAAAGGATAAATATAAGATTATTAAGAGTTTTGAGTAAGAAGCTCAAATTTAACAACAGAACGATGAAGATTTATGCAGTCAGTAGCCGGTGTTCTTTTTTAAACTCAAACGGTGTTTTATTTACTATCTTTTTAAAATACCTGTTGAAATTGGAAAGATTGTTAAACCCGCTTTCATAACACACTTCGTAGATTGGCATATCTCTTTCCAGTATCATATTGCATGCATGTGCTATTCTTACTTCCAGCAGGAAATCGTAATACGTTTTTCTTGTTTTTGATTTAAAATACCTGCAGAATGATTTTGTGCTGAGGTTAGCTACAGATGCAATTTCAGAAAGCGATATTTTACTTTGAAAATTATTGGAAGTGTATTGAAATATCTTATTTAAACGGTCTGCTTCTGACTGATCAATTTTTAACTGATGATTCAAAGGATTAATAATATCTTTTTCCTTTGAAGCTGCAATCTTATCTAATATTGCCAGTAGTGTTATCACCCGTTCAAGATCTTTGGCGCTGGCTAACCTGCTAATGAGTTCACGTACCTGGTTTCTTGTTTCTCCCGTTATTTTTATACCCTGCTTTGCTTTCTCCAGCAACATTTCAATGCTTTTTAATTCGGGAATATTAAAAAACTTATCACCTAAAAAATCATGATGAAAGTAAACAACCGTTACTTCGGCTTTCAGTTTTGAACCTGCTTCAAAGTATTCCGGGTCGCAACGCCACATGTGCGCAAGGTTTGATCCAAACAAAAAAAGTTCGCCGGGTTCAAAGCGGTGAACATTCGTTCCTATCAATCGCGTGCCTCTTCCTTTATGTATATAAATCAATTCAATCTCCGGATGAAAATGCCATTGATTATAGAAATCACCACCTCGTCTTTTATAAAAATTAAAGGATGATTCGGGCTTAAGCGAAACTTTTAATAAATGTGGTTTCATCTGTTTATTTTTTATTAGGACCAGATAAAATGCTGGCAAGCATTTCTGTATGCTTCAAAAATATAAATAGGCGTTTTATATAGCAATATGTATCAAATACGCAGTTATTGACCTGTTTCTTTTTATAAAGATGTAAATATAGTATTAGTTGTTGCTAATTAATTGGAAATTATTCTGAAACCAAAAATAGAATTTTGAAAAACGATTTGCAATTCCTTATTCTTTTTTTGATTTCTAAAATTTCATTTTTATGCTGTATGAATTTCAGAACCAGAGACTGCGGCAGGCATTTATACCTTCAGTCAGGCAAGGCAAAGCTGCTTATAAAGAAGAAGAATTACCTGATAAAATTTTATGGAATTTCTTTAAGAAAGGTGATGAAAATGCATTTGCCTTTATCTACAAACATTATTCCACGCTGCTTTTTTCTTACGGGTGTAAATGTGCTTCAGACAAGGAAATGGTAAGAGATTGTTTGCACGACTTCTTTCTTTATCTCAGGAATAACAGACTTGGCTTTGGCGAAACCACTTCAATTAAGTTATACCTTTTAAAAGCTTTCAGAAGAAGGATTGTTGATTATCTTAAAAAAACAAATAATGAACATAAGCTCAGGAAGGCTTCTTTATATACGCCTTATGGCGAAGAATCATCAGCAGAATTGGCTTATATAAATAAACAGATGAATGCAGAACAGCTCGAAAAACTGCAACGTGCTTTGGATATGTTGAATACCAAGGAAAGAAAAGTGATTCACTATTTTTATTTTGAAGGGTTAAGTTATGAGCAAATAGCCGCCATACTGCATTTTGGCCATGTGTCTTCGGTTAGAAGGGTTATGTACAGAAGCCTTCGCCATCTCAGGCATTTTTATACCAGCGCATAGTTATTATTTTTCTTAAACCGGTATCATTTTACTCATTTTAGCCTTATTGTATTTAAAACGTCAATCAACTAACAAAAAGCTTTTTGGAATTACATGGTGGTTTGAATGTTTGCAACAAAATCTGGGCATCAGTTTATCACTTAAAATTAAAATCAATGAAAATTTCACTTAGTGCTTTAATGTTACTGATAGGGTTTGTATTAACCCTTCACCTCGCCATGAATGCACAGGTAGGCGCTATTGTAAGAAACCCCCGCATGGGCAATGCGCTTTTCTGGATTATAGGTGCAATAACTGCTACGGTTATTGGCTTTAGCGGATGGGATGCAGGTTTTTTTTCCAGGCTGAAAGAAGTGCCGGCATGGTTGTTCACAGCCGGTATTATGGGTGGTGCGCTTGTTTTTGGTATAGCCTGGGCAATGCCTAAATTAGGCGCAGGCACAGCATTCGTGCTGATGATTGCAGGCCAGGTAATTTCGGGAATGATCTTCTCACATTTTGGTTTATTCGGTTCACCCGTTGAACCCGTTTCTCTTGTAAAAATTACAGGTGTTTTATTGTTGATTGCCGGTGCCGCTATTGTAACGCTTGCCAAATAAACATTTAGATTATAATAGCCAAATACCCGGCGTTTCTTATAAGAAACGTATATTAAGAGATTCTATGAGACTATTGAAAAACAAACTTGTACGAATGAAAAATGTAAATTCTTATAATCGCAGGCACTTTATAAAGATAGCCGGTATAGCTGGCGCGGCGGCGCTTATTACGCCTGCTTATGCTTTCGAAATAGCAAAAAAAAGGAAATTTCAAATTGGGGCTACATTCATTTTATGGGGCTACGGGCCCAATAATCTTGAACCTGCCCTTAAGGATATTTCTTCTTTAGGTTACCACGGTTTTGAAACATTCGGTAATGTAATTGAAGAATGGGAAGAAAAGCGTGGCGGTATAGGCCAATTGATTGATAAGTATAAAGTGCCCATCATTTCTGCTTTTTGCCAGACAGATGTACTTGATCCTTCAAAACAAAAATCTGAAACAGAAAAGCTTGTACGCTGGGCGAAACTGCTTAAAGCCAATGGCGGAAAAGTGATAGAGTATTGCGCAGGCGGTAAGCGTGTAAACGGTTTTAATTATAAAGATCATGCAAAATATATGGTTGAATCGATGAATGTGTTTGCCAAAGCTGTTACAGATGAAGGATTGGTTTGTGCTTTGCATCCGCACACCGGCACACCAATAGAAACAGAAGAGGAGATTTATTATATAATGAATAACCTCGATACACGGTACATGAAGTTTGGCCCCGATGTTGGCCAGATACAAAAAGGCGGCGGGGACCCGCTGAAAATTTGTAAAGATTTTGTATCGCTCATCGAGCATGTACACTTAAAAGATTATGCAGGCGGCGATAACGGTTATCTTGGTTATTCACCATTGGGAGAAGGTAAAGTAGAGCTTAAAGAGATATTGAACCTGCTGGAAAAAAGAAAAAAGCATATGGCGGGCATGATTATGTTTGAGCTTGATTACGACGCTAAGATAAAACCTGCCTATACCCAGCACCGGGCCGCTGAAATTTCAAGAGATTACCTGGCAAAATTAAATTACAGGTTCAGCGGGAAGCAGGCGTAAAAAACAATAATTACATCATTAAATAATACGCATAGAAAATGTAAGGGCCATGTTATGCCCTGCATCAAATAACTTAAAAGAAACAAAATGGAGGTTTTAAATAATTACATAAACAGTAACTGGGTAAAGAGCAGGGAAGAAAATACAACAGATGTTATTAATCCCGCCACGCAGGATGTGCTTGCAAAGGTTCCGGGTGGAAAAGGTACAGCCGCAGATGTGAACCAGGCGGTAGCCGCTGCTGCTGAAGCCTTTAAATCATGGGCGCATGTGCCGGTAATGAAGCGGGTGCAGCCTTTGTATAAACTGAAGCAGCTGCTTGAAGATAATGCAGAAGATATTGCAAGAACTATAACAGAGGAATGCGGCAAAACGTTGGGCGAATCAAGAGGGGAATTACAAAGGGCCATCGAAAATATAGAAGTAGCCTGCGGAACGCCCATGCTTATCCAGAGCGAGTTTTCAGAAAACATCGCCGGCGGTATTGATGAATTTATGATTCGCCAGCCACTCGGTGTTTGTGCCTGCATATCGCCGTTTAATTTTCCCGGCATGATTCCTTTTTGGTTCCTGCCTTATGCCATTGCATGCGGCAATACTTTTATTCTTAAGCCTTCAGAAAAAGTGCCGCTAACAATGATGAAGGTATTCAAACTGCTGGAACAGGTTGATCTGCCTGCCGGCGTTGTAAACCTTGTGCACGGTGGTAAAGAAACTGTTGACGCCTTGTTAGATCATCCTGAAATAAAGGCCATCAGTTTTGTTGGTTCTACTAACATTGCCCGCTACATATATTCCCGCGGCGCTGCCAGTGGCAAGCGCGTGCAGGCGCAGGGCGGCGCTAAAAATCCATTGGTCATTCTGCCGGATGCTGATATAGAAATGTCAGTAAAAATTATAGCCGACAGCGCTTATGGTTGTGCAGGCCAGCGTTGCCTCGCTGCATCAAACATCATTACCGTGGCAGATGATGGCAATATTAAAGATGCATTATATGAATCGGCCAAAAAAAGAACAACCGGTTTTGGCCTGGATGAAAGCGTGGAAATGGGCCCGGTTATCACAAAAGAGAGCCGTGAGCGGGTTGAAGACCTTATAAATAAAGGCCTGAACGAAGGCGCAAAAGTTTTGCTTGATGGAAGAAAACCAGCCATTAGCGGTTTTGAAAAGGGAAACTTCATCAGGCCAACGATTCTCGAAGGATTGCCGCTTGACGGCGAACTGGTGCGCACAGAAATATTCGGCCCGGTGATGAGCCTTATTCAATTAAAAACAGTAGACGAAGCCTTGGAATTTATCAATAGCGGCAAATATGGAAACATGGCCTGCTTGTTTACAAGCAGCGGCGCCAACGCCAGAAAATTCCGCAACCTGGCCAATGCGGGTAACATCGGGATCAATATCGGCGTAGCGGCGCCTATGGCACAGTTTCCGTTCAGTGGCTGGAAAGAAAGTTTTTTTGGCGACCTGCACGGACAAAGCCGGCATGCCATTGAATTTTTTACCCAAACCAAAGTAGTGATAGAACGTTGGCCAAAAGAATGGTCAAGGAAATTTTAGCATAGAAAATAACCGAAAGCAGCGGACCGCATTTGTAATTAGCGCAAATGCCGTTTCGAATAATCTTAAATCTCAATTGAAATTTAATGTTGACTTTTAAAAAAGCATACTGTCCACCTTTTCAACTACAGACGAAACTTAATTTTTTGGGGGTTGACTGCATTGTTACCGATCTCAGTCATACTATTACCACCGAAGATCCAACATTTATCGGCCATCAGCGCACTTTAATATGGAACCATCTTACGCATGAGGAAACACAGAAAATAGGGTTAACCAAACCTCCCTATTCTTACAAAGTGATAGGCTTTACATTGTGCGATCATTCCAATACGCATGTTGACGCTATTAATCACGTAGTAAATGAGCCCGATGCCAGGGCCGTTAATGAGCTGCCAATGGAATGGTTTATGACGCCCGGCGTTTGGTTTGATTTTTCTCACAAAAAACCCGGCAGCTATATCAATAAAACCGACATTGAAGAAGCTATAGCTAAAACCGGCGTAACCATTCAGCCGCAATCGGTGGTATTTTATTACACCGGGTGGTATAAAAAATGGAATAGGCCGTTTGAATATATTCGTGACTATCCCGGCGTTGATAGAAGTGCCATTGAATATCTTAATGACCTGGGTGCTATTTGTGTGGGTGCCGATGCACCAAGTATTGACAGCTATAACGAGGTAGCCGTGGTGAGGGAGCAACCTGCACATATTGTGTGCAGGGAAAGGGAAATACTTAATATTGAAAACCTGGCGCAGGTGGATATGATCCCCGCCCACGAGTTTTGGTTTGTAGGGCTGCCGCTGAAAATAAAAGGCGGTTCCGGTTCACCCTTCAGGGGAGTAGCCATTGTACCTGAAAAAAATATCAAATGAAAACTTTAAAATAACGATGTATGAGTTTGCCTGAAGAAATGGATGCGCTGGTTTTAAAAGGTGTTCGGGATTTTGCCATTGAAACAGTACCGGTTCCTCATCCCGATGCAGATGAAGTGATCTGTAAAGTAGATACAACTTTTATTTGCGGCACAGACCCGCATATTATTAATGGCGATTTTCCCGGTTTCTGGCCGCATGGGTTTCCTTTTGTACCAGGTCATGAATGGTCGGGAACGGTTGTGGAAACGGGAGAAAAAGCTGCCCGGCTTGGCTGGCAGGAAGGCGACCGGGTTTGTGGAATCTCACATTGCGGCTGCGGTTATTGCTCCATGTGTTTAAAAGGCCGTTATAATGAATGTTTGAATTATGGATTTGAAGATCGCGGCCACCGGCAATACGGACATTATACACCGGGCGCTTATGCACAATATATGCGCACATCGGTAAAAAGTATTTATAAAATTCCTGATTCAATGTCGCTGGAATATGCAGCCTGTATAGATCCGTTGAGTATTGCATTATATACGGTTAAGCGTTCAAGGCTTCAGCCAGGTGATGATATACTTATTCTCGGCACAGGCCCGCAGGGCTTAATGGCTGTGCTCATTGCAAAGGCATTGGGCGCCGGCCGCATTATAGCTGTGGGCAGCGGTGAAAGATTGAAGAAAGCAGAACAACTTGGCGCTGTTCCCATCAGCTATAAAGATGGCGATGTGGTGCAGCAGGTGAAAGACCTCACCAATGGGTTGGGGGCACCCGCTGTACTGGAATGTGCCGGAACAGCCGATTCCATACAGCAGGCTTGTCTTGCGGCGGCAAAAGGGGGCGTTGTTTCTGTTATTGGTATTCCGCACACAGATGTCCCATTGCCCATGAAAAGGATTGTGCTGGATGAAATAGAAATCGTTGGCAACAGGGCCAATCCAAACACGGCGCAGGAAGCCATTAACCTGCTCGTGAATAACCGTGTTGATATAACTTCTTTAATGACGCACCGCTTTCCGCTAAAAGAGTTTGCCACAGCGCTGGATATTTTCGAGAAAAGAAAAGACGGTGCTATTAAAGTAGCTACCAAGCCCAATGGGATGAGTCAAAACTAAATATTCAATCACAAAACATCATGCCTAATATGAGTAACAAAGTATTAATAGTAAGCGGTGGCGCTTCGGGTTTAGGATTGGCCGCTGCCGAAAAATTTGCCAGAAACGGTTATAATACCGTTTTAATTGATATTGATGAAGCCAAGGGAAAGAAGGCTGAAGAAAAGATAAGGAGCATGGGCGTAGATGCCATTTTTTGCAAATGCGATATTTCCAATAAAGAAGAAGTGCAGCAGGCGGCGAAGCAGGCCAAAGAGCGCTTTGGCAGGGTGGATGTTTTGATAAATAATGCCGGCCTCGAAGTGCGTGGAAGTATTCTTCAATGCACCGAAGAAGACTGGGTGCGGTTGTACGATATTAATCTTAAAGGCATTTACTATATGTCTAATGCTTTTGTGCCTTCAATGGTAGAACAAAAAAAAGGAGCCGTTGTTAATACAGGTTCAATATTAGGTTACCGTACGGTGCCTGAACGTGCAGCTTATTCATCTTCAAAAGGCGCTATTGATACGCTCACGCGGTCTATGGCATTTGACCTTGCCCAGCATAATATCCGTGTTAACTGTGTGGTACCGGGCGCTATTGATACGCCTTTAATAAGAGGTTCAATTAATGATTCCCCCAATCCGGCAGAAACGGAAAAAATATTGGGCTCAAAAAGTGTATTTGGCCGCATGGGCAAGGCGGAAGAAGTAGCCAACGTAATGTATTTCCTGGCTTCCGATGAAGCTTCATTTGTTACGGGCGCTGCCTATTTTGTTGACGGCGGCTGGTCTATCATGTAAGATTATTTTTCAAAATCTTTAAACTTATTGTTTTGTTATACCCGGAAGATAAAAGGTCACTGGTAAATAAAGGCATTGTGCATTTATTACAGGTGAAAGATTCAGATATAAGGCTGATGAATCTTTACCAGTGCCGCCATGCCATAGATAATTCCATACATATTGGCGGGGCATCATCTGCCACCATTCCCATGGTAAGCCTTTTTTATGGTGGCATCATCAATGTAAATGTGGAAGAACCAACAGCGCCTGGCCAGGATATGTTTGTGTTGAGTAAAGGCCATGCCGTTGCTACCCTTGCATCTATCTATGCTGATCTTGGATATTTTGACCGCTCCGTATTAAAAAATTCCCGCTCTGTCTCCAGCATATTAAATGGCCACCCCGGCCCGTTATTGCCGGGCGTGCATGTGGCCACAGGCCCGATGGGACAGGGTGTAGGTGTTGCGCAGGGCTTTGCCATAGCAGGCCAGCGTGCACCTCTGTTTGATGTATATGCGGTGGCCGGCGATGGCGAGCTGCAGGAAGGCCCTGTTTGGGAAAGCATCATGTTTGCCGGCTACAAACGCCTCGAAAATTTATGTGTACTGGTTGACAATAATGGCGGCCAGCTCGATATCGTAACCACGCTTCATTTTCCATATAATAGTTTATCCGGCAGCTTCAGCAGTTTTGGATGGAAAGTGATAGAAGCGGATGCCACAAAATACCATACTGTTTATAATGCTTTGCTTGAATTTAAATACGGGCAGCGCGACGGGAGGCCAACAGTTATAATATGCAAGACAACGAAAGGGCATGGCGGGCTTTCCGATTATATGAATACGCACAAGGCCACTATTTCCAGTGCCATTTTAGACCAGGAAGATGCACTGGAGCTTCAGCAGCGTAATGCAAGGGAAAAGGATTTCTTTATATTCTTCAATCAGCTTGGGGGTAAAGAATATGCCGATGTGAAAAATACTATTTTGAGACATGCTGAAATAATGGGTTTTACAATTGAGGGCGACACTGTTCTGCAAATAACAACTACCATTAAAACAAAGAAAGCTCCTGTACGAAACAAAAAGATCAATTATTCAGAATCAGCATTACCCAAACTTGAAGTTGTCAAACCTTACAGCGCACATAAAATAATTGAATCGTGCATGAAAGTTTTCGCCCGGGATGAGCATGTTTATTCTGTTGACTCGGATCTTGCCTCAACAAGTGGGTTGCAGGCGGGCATAGGCTTTGCAGATAAATACCGCGCTTTAAATGCCGGTGTTGCAGAAGCCAATATGATGCTGATGGGTGAAGCGTTTGCCATACTTGGAAACAATACATGGGTAAGCACATTTTGTCCTTTTTTCGATTGGAAAGTGATGAGGAGAATTGCCGTTGGCCACCAGGAACGACTGGAAATAATCGCAGAAAAAAATGGATGGCTATCCGAAGGTCATGGACTGGATTTAACCATGGTGGCCACTGCGGCAGATCTTGAAACGCAATCCAATGGCGCTACGCACATGGGCAATGATGATGTGATGCTGTTTAATGAAGTGGCACAGCTAAAGATCATTAATGTATCCTGTCCCCAACAATTGCTTGGCGTTTTAAAATGGATAATGGAAGGTAATAAGGGCCTGGTTTATATGCGTGTATTAAGAGCGCCTGCCAATGCTGTTTATGCTGCTGATTTCAGCTTTGAATTTGGTAAAGCATACAAAGTGGATTATTCAGAAGATGCTGATGCAAGCATCGTTACTTCCGGCCGCGGTGTATATGAAGCGCTGGGCGCAGCAAAAAAACTGAAAGAAGAAGGGGTGCAGGTAAATGTAATTGATATGCCTTCCATTGATGCATCAGCAATTGTACAGTTATACCAAAACGGGAAACCTGTTTTTATTGCAGAACAAAACAATGGCTATATATGGTCGCACTTCAGAAAAATTTTGTTTGAAAAAGAAACGAATATTAACACGAAAAAACTCTTTGCGATTAATACCGCAAATAAAAACGGATTGCATTATATACACTCTGGCACCTATGCGGAATTAGCCGCCCATTATGGTTTGGATGCTGCCCATTTAAGTGTAACTATTTTAAATGCCTTGAAAACAAAAAAAGCTCAGGTTATATGACAATTATCCACGAAACAGATGTTGCCGAAGTGCAGCATCCCGGCAGGTTTATGCGCTGGCTTGCAGATAAAGATTCTCTCCGGGCAAACAATCTCTCTGCCTGTGTTATCCGCGTTATGCCTGGTGAAACGGTAAGGCCGGCCCACTCACACCCGGAAGGGGAAGAATTGATTTACATCATAACAGGAACCGGTAAAGTAATGATTGAAAATGAAGTTGGGGATGTAAAAGGCGGCTCGGCTGTATTATTCGAACAAAACAAAGTGCACATGCTGCGTAATACCGGTAATGAGGAAATGAAAGTCATCTGCTTTTTTGCACCGGCAACAGGCATTGATAATTATAAAACATTTGATGATATTTCTTTCCCGGATAATCATCCCGGCCTGTAAAGCTGAATATTTCAAAAAAACATCATAAAAAACATAATCTTATATAAAAAAATGGTATCAAATTTTAAAATCTCCCCTTATTAAGATAGAAGCCTTGTAATAGCGAAAATTAACTGGATTGCCGGTTGCTTGATTACAATTAAAACATGCCATATACATTACTGTAACTGCCTGGCTGCAAAGCCGGGGTGGTAATATTTTTTGCTGTAGAGTTTAAAAAATTTATTAATCCAAAACTATAAACAAGTATTATGATTGCCGCCAAGTACCTACAAAAAAGACCGGTATTACTGTTGCTGATGATTTTAGCCTGCACGCTGGTTCAGGCACAGAAAAAAGTAACGGGAAGGATTCTTCAGGCCGATAACCAGCCGGCAAACGGTGCTACCATTACAGCTACCGGTACCACACAAGCCACTTCAACAGATTCGAGTGGCGATTTCTCCATTAATATTCCTGGTAATGTTAACAGGCTAACCGTTAGTTATGTGGGTTTTGAAACACAAACAGTTGATATTGCCGGTAAAACCGAGGTGAATGTCGTTTTAAATCCCTCTGAAAATTCACTGCAAAACGTTATTGTGGTGGGTTACGGCACACAGAAACGAAGCGATATTACAGGTGCTATCGGTACAGTGTCGGCCAAGCAAATTGAAGATGAGCCTGTGATACAGGTGGGGCAGGCACTGCAGGGTAAGGTGCCGGGCCTGCAGGTATCTCAAAATTCCGGTGCGCCGGGATCAGGGTTATTGGTTCGTGTCAGGGGCACAGGCACCGTTAATAATTCAGAGCCGTTATATGTGGTGGATGGTAATCCGAATGTAAATCCGCTGGATTTAAGTCCCGATCAGATTGAAAGTATACAGGTATTGAAAAGCGCCAGCGCTGCGGCTATTTATGGTGCACAGGGTGCAAACGGCGTGGTGCTGATAACCACCAAACAAGGCAGGGTAGGCAAAGCGCAACTGGATATTAATTTCTCCCAGGGCTTACAGCAGGTTCAAAAATATTTCCCGGTAACCAATGCCACACAGTATGCGATATTGTATAATGAGGGATTGAAAAATGCGGGCCAGGCTCCGTTATACCCCGATCCCGAATCCCTGGGAAAAGGCACCGACTGGCAAAAAGAAATCTTCCGCACGGCTCCAATGACTGATGTGAGCATAGGCGCAAGCGGTGGTAATGAAACAAGCAGGTTCTTTTTTTCTGCGGGTTATACAAACCAGGAAGGCATTATAAAAAAGAGTTCTTTTGACCGGATAAGCC
>JAEWJV010000258.1 GCA_023386395.1 Bacteroidota bacterium | reverse complement strand
GGAGAATGGTGATCTGTATTCCTTCCAGTATAACAGAAGTTGAAAAACGTGCGGTTCGCGACAGCGCGGAACAGGCCGGTGCAACGGAAGTGTATTTGATTCATGAGCCTATGAGTGCCGCTTTGGGTATTGGAATAGATGTGGAAGAACCGGTTGGTAATATGATCATTGATATTGGCGGCGGCACAACAGGCATTACGGTAATTGCGCTGGCCGGTATTGTTTGCGACCAGAGCATTCGTATTGCGGGCGATGAATTTACCGCTGATATTATGGAAGCTTTGCGCCGTTATCACAGTTTGCTTATTGGCGAGCGTACAGCAGAGCAAATTAAAATAACGATCGGCGCGGCTATGAAAGACCTGGATAATCCGCCGGAAGATATGCCGGTAAATGGCCGTGACCTCGTAACAGGTATTCCAAAGCAAATTATGGTGAGCTACCAGGAAGTGGCAGAAGCACTGGATAAATCCATCTTTAAAATAGAGGAAGCCATTTTAAAAGCACTGGAAACCACACCGCCTGAACTGGCTGCCGATATTTACCGCAGGGGTTTATATTTAACCGGCGGCGGCGCCTTGCTGCGTGGTTTGGATAAACGTTTAAGCCAGAAAATAAAATTACCTGTTCATATTGCTGAAGACCCGCTGATTAGTGTTGTGCGCGGAACAGGGCTGGCATTAAAAAATTACCAGCGTTATCCTTTTGTAATGAAATAATAAAGCCTTCCCAAACCCCTCCGGGAGAGGGGCTTTAAGAGAGCTTGCTCTTTTAAAAGTTATCATCTATTAGTGCTTTCAAAAAATAAAATAAGTTCTGCAAATGTTTTCTTTCATCTCCCCTTAGAGGAGGTAGGGAGGGGCTGTTATGCGTAACATAATTGCATTCATACGTCATTTTTTTAACCTGTTCCTGTTCCTTATTTTGATGGGGGTTTCACTGGCTGCCCTTATTAATTACAATCAAACTTACCAGGTTGCTTTTTCTAATATTGCCAACGAAACCACAGGTAAAGTGGGTGCGCAGTATAATGCTATTGAATATTATTTCCGCCTTAAAAAAACCAATGAAGCACTGGCGGCAGAAAATGCTGAACTCAGGGGTATGCTGCAATCAAGCTTTGAAGCGCCCGATACATCAAAAATATTCCAGATAGATTCCCTGCTGAAGGACACGCTGGGCCGTATAAGGAAATTTGAATTCCTTCCTGCTAAAATTGTGAACAACGATATTTCAGAACAAAACAATTATATCACTTTATACCGTGGTGCCAAACAGGGCGCACAGGTTGATATGGGCGTAACAGGCCCGCGTGGAATTGTGGGTAAGGTAATTATGGTAAGCGATAATTATTGCCGTGTAATGAGCCTGCTTAACCGCAACGCGAAAGTAAGCGCCATGACGAAGAAGGGTTTCTATACCGGTCTGGTTGACTGGGATGGCAAAGACCCCCGTTATGTAACCATGCATAACGTACCGAAGTCGGCCAAGGTAAAAGTAGGAGATAGCGTTATCACCAGTAATTTATCAGGCAGTTACCCGCCGGGTATAATGATTGGCACCGTAGCTGCTTTACAAGGCGACTCCGGCAGTGGCTTTTATGAATTGAAAGTAAAAACATCAACTGATTTTTATAATATTCAATATGCTTACCTGGTTAATAACATGATTTGGGCCGAACAAAAACAACTGGAAGCTAAAACGCCAAAAGATAAATGACGAACCTGCTAAAAAATATAATCCGTTTTGTATTGTTCATAGCTGTGCAGGTTTATGTATTTAATAAAGTGCCGCCCGTGCATGAGTTTGTAAAACCATACATTTATTTTCTGTTTATTTTATGGCTGCCATTCAATACAGGCCGTGCGCCATTAATGCTGCTGGCATTTATATTCGGCTTAACCTATGATTATTTCAGCGGTACACCCGGCCTTCATGCGGCACCCTGCGTTTTAATTGCTTATTTACGGCCGTTCTTATTAAATCTTTTAATACCACAGGAAACAACACAGCTAAGCTTTGCAGAGCCATCGGTTAAAAGCATGGGCTGGGGCTCTTATGCAACATACATCCTCATACTTACCTTCATGCATACAACATTGCTTGTGTTTCTTGAATGGATGGATTTTGGCGATTTCTTCTTCTTCATTGGTAAAGTAACAGCTACCACTGCACTCAGCCTTGTGCTCATTTTTATTGCAGAAATACTCTTTCCGCGCAAAGGAAAAGTAAGAACGAATGCTGGAGCCTGATAAATGCTTTCGCATTTATTATCTGTTTTATGTTACCTGCAGCAGGAATGCTGTTAAGCACGGTTGCGTCGCACACTGCGGCTACAAATACTTTTCTCAGCAATATAACCGCTGGCCGTGAATGGTTATCCGTTAATATATAGCCGGTCGAAATGCATGGATTACTTATACATCTGTAATAAAAAGAATTACTTCATCACACATCAAAAATTTAAACCGTATAAATAAATAAGTTGCTTCTTCAGCCTGCATTACTTTACTTAGCTCAAAAAATTTACTTATGTTATTTCGCAGCCTGTTAACTGCATGTGTACCGGTAACAATATTGCTTACTGCGTGCAATACTTCAACAAGCAAAAATGAAAACAAACCTGATCCGCTTGTAACCAATCGTGATACAACCGTTAATCCTGCAC
>JAEWJV010000243.1 GCA_023386395.1 Bacteroidota bacterium | reverse complement strand
GCGAACCTTCAACCGAAGAATTAAGTGAGATTCTCGAAATGAGCGAAACCGAGATCAACAACATCTTCCAGAGCAACACCCGCCACACTTCACTGGATGCACCAGTGCACGAAGCTGAAGATGTAGCCATGGGCGATTTGCTGGAAGGCAGCGATGATACGGATGAAGATGTGATGAAAGATTCTTTGCGTGAAGAAATCAAGCGTGTATTGAAATCACTTAGCCCGCGTGAAGCCGAAATTGTAAATGCATATTTTGGCCTTGAAGGCGAAAATGGTGTAACCATTGAGCAAATAGGCATGAAGTATGACCTTACAAAAGAACGCATTCGCCAGATTAAGGAGAGAGCTATTAAACGTTTACAAAAAGCACGTTACAGCAGCTCGCTGAAATCGTACTTAGGTTAAAGCAATCGTCTTAAAAAAATTAAGCCGCTTCATTTGGAGCGGCTTTTTATTTTGTAATTATCTTATTCTTATTAATATTTAATCTTTCCACAAGAAAGGAAACAGTATTATTGAAAGCAGTACAATTAAAACATCAAGGCTAATAAGCAATAAAACCATTTGCCACCAGCCGCCTTGCAGCGCATCACTAAAAACCTTTGATAAAATCTTACCCAATAATAATAACTGCGGAATTACGATAGGAAAACCCATAATAGCCATTAATGCAGATTGCTGTTGCGCTTTGGCTGCAATAGCCGCCAAAAATGTAAAAACAAGCCCTAAGCCTATGCCACCTATAAAACTTATGATCACAAACTGAAAAAAATGAATAACCGGGTTGCCTAACAACAGTGTAAAAATTAATAAAGTAAGCAAGCTCATGACGAGCATGATCATTGCATTAAAAATTATTTTGCCAATGATAAAATTAACAGGGCCGGAAATAGTATAATAATATAACATGCGGCCTTTGCTATCCTGCAAAAAACTTTTAGCCACCGCATTCACCGAAACAAATAACTGCACAATCCAGAATAAAGCATTCCATGTTTGATCTTCGGGCTGCCCGTTTGTAAGATATACAACAAATACGGTAGAAGCTACATACAACAGCACGCCATAAAACGTGTATTGCTGGCGGGTTTCAAGCAAAATATCTTTTTTTACCAGCGCCAGTATTTGCTGCGTGGAAAGTTTTTTCATGCGGTGCAAATATACATGCATGTTCAGGCGCAAATGTTTTAAGTAAACGGTAATGGTAAAATTATGTTTCAGTTGCAAAACACTATGGCTTATTTACCGTTTGCACTTATATTTGCGGCCTAAATTTTAGCTGCGTGCCTGTAAAATTTACTAAAGAGACTTATTTATATTGGTATGAATTAATGCAACTCATACGCCAGTTTGAGCTTAAGGCTGAAGAAATGTATAAGATGGCGGGTAAAATCCGTGGCTTCTTTCATGCTTATGTTGGGCAGGAAGCCATTGCCGCCGGTTGCATGACGGCCACACGACAGGAAGATATTTTTATTACTGCTTACCGCGATCATGGACTGGCTTTGGCTAAAGGCGCCAGCGCCAATGCCTGTATGGCTGAATTGTATGGAAAAGCAACAGGCCTTGCAAAAGGCAAAGGCGGCAGTATGCACTTTTTCAGCAAAGAACATTTCTTTTATGGCGGCCATGGCATAGTGGGCGGGCAGATTGGCGTGGGCGCCGGTATTGCTTTTGCCGAAGCTTATAAAGGCACCGATAATGTAGTGCTTTGCTTTTTTGGCGACGGCGCTGCCAGGCAGGGTGTTCTGCATGAAACATTTAATCTTGCCATGTTGTGGAAGATACCCGTTGTATTTATTTGTGAAAACAACAATTATGCAATGGGCACATCTATTGAGCGCACTTCAAATGTTGTTGATATTTATAAACTGGCTGATGCTTATGAAATGCCCGGCGATAAAGTTGACGGCATGAGCTCCGAAGCAGTGCATGAAGCCATTGCAAGGGCGGTAAAAAGAGCCAGGGAAAAAGGCGGGCCTACTTTGCTGGAAATGAAAACCTATCGCTACAAAGGCCACTCTATTTCCGATCCCGGTAAATACAGAACAAAGGAAGAGCTTGAAGATTACAAAGGCAAAGACCCTATTGTGCTTGTTTTAAAAACAATCAAAGACAATAAGTTCGCTTCTGACGAAGAAATAAAGGCTATTGATGAACGTATAAGCGGCATAGTGGAAGAGTCCGTAAAATTTGCCGAAGAAAGCCCATGGCCGGAAGACAGCGAAGTGTTGAGAGATGTTTATGCTGATAAAAATTATCCTTTTATAATTGACTAACGGTTTGCTTTTTATTTTAAATTTTAATACCTAATATTTTTATGGCTGAAGCGCATGTGCATGAGGCAAAAACGGGAGATACATCTTTTAACCTGGAGAAGTTTTGGTTTCGCAATCAAAAACCCATAATTGCTGTTATTATTGCTATAGTAGTTATAGCCGGCGGATGGTTTGCCTATCAGAATTATGTTGTAGCACCCAAAGAAGCAGAAGCGCAAAATGCTATGTGGAAAGCAGAGCAGTATTTTCGCGAAGATTCTTTAAAGCTCGCATTAAATGGCGACCAATATAACCGCGGTTTTATTTATGTAATGAATAATTACGGTTCAACAAAAACGGGTAAGCTTGCAAAATATTATGCGGGCTTATGCTATTTAAAAACGGGCGATTTCAATAAAGCAGTTGATAACCTTAAAGATTTTACCACAAGCGCGAAACAAATCCAGATGATGGCTTACGGTGCATTGGGCGATGCTTACAGCGAGCTGAATAAAAACGATGAGGCAGTTGCTTCTTACAAAAAAGCTGCTGCTGAGTTTACAGATGATGCCACCATGAGCAGCGAATATTTGTTCCGTGCAGCGTTAAAACTTGAAACATTAGGCAAAACCACTGAGGCTTTGGACTTATATAAAGAACTCAAAGAAAAATTTCCGAATACCAACCGTGGTTTTGCAGCCGATAAATACATTTATCGTTTAAGTATAGTTCCAAACGATTTTAGTACGAAATAAATGGCATCAAAGGGAAATAAGACATTAAACAAAGGCATCCCCAAACTAAAGGATGCCTTTATCATTATTGTAAAAACCGAGTGGAACAGCGTGATTGTTGATAAGCTTGAAAAAGGCGCCACTCAAATATTGCAGCAGCAAAATATTGCCTGCAAAACACTCGTGGTTCCCGGCGCTGTGGAAATACCTTTTGCTATAAAAGCTTATGCAGAAAGCAAACAGCAAAAGGCCGATGCGTTTATAGCATTGGGCACAGTGATACGCGGCGATACACCCCACTTCGATTATGTATGCAAATTTGTTGCGGATGGTATTCTTTCTTTAAATATGGTATTGGATGTGCCTTCCATCTTCGGTGTACTCACTGTAAACGATGAGCAGCAGGCCGCAGAGCGCGTAGGCGGCACTCACGGAAATAAGGGTGAAGAAGCAGCCGTAACGGCCATTAAAATGATCGCTCTCAACCGGAAATTAAAGAAGTAATTTTGTTATCAGCGGCATAACAATCATAGAGCACGGTTGTGTCACTCCCTTGTACTGATGAATCGCTATTCAGCAAACTTATTTTCGAAATGAATGTTCAGATTTTTATACCATGCTTTATCGACCAGTTATATCCTTCCGTTGGATTTAATATGGTAAAAGTGTTGGAAAAAGCAGGTTGTACCGTTTCTTACAATACTAATCAAACCTGTTGCGGGCAGGCCGGTTTCAATGCTGGCTTTTGGGGCGAAGCAAAAGATGTTTGTAAAAAATTTTTAAAAGACTTTATCGGTGCTGATTATATTGTTGGTCCAAGTGCAAGCTGCGTTGGCTTCGTAAAGAATTATTATGAAAAGCTTTTTGAAAACACGATACAAAAAGCAGAAGTGGAAGATATAAAGAAGCGCATTTATGAGTTCAGCGATTTCCTGGTAAACGTTTTACATTACACCGATTTTAATGCAAGCTTTAATGCCACAGCAACCTATCACGATAGCTGCGCCGCCCTGCGCGAATGCCACATAAAGCAGGAGCCGCGTACGCTTTTAAAAAACGTAAAAGGTTTGCAATTGGTTGAAATGAATGATGTGGAAACCTGTTGCGGCTTCGGCGGTTCTTTTGCCGTTAAATTTGAGCCCATCAGCATTGCAATGGCCGATCAAAAAATTGCGAATGCCGCAGAAACAAAAGCAGAATATCTTATTAGTACAGATATGAGTTGCCTCATGCATATTGATGGTTGCATAAAGAACAAACACTCCAATCTTAAAGTAATGCATTTGGCAGATGTTCTGGCTAATTTTTAATTAAGAAGATTTGAATTGTGAAATACCAGCCCGGAGACGATATAATTGTTTTACACACTAACGAAGAAGGAAAAGTAATAGAAATCATTAGTAACAAAATGTTGCTGGTGGAAGTGCGCGGTGTACGCTTTCCTGTTTATACAGACCAGGTTGACTTTCCTTATTTTAAACGTTTCACCAATAAGAAAAACACTCCTGCAAAAAAGCCGGTCAAAAAATATATTGACGACATTCCAAAAGAGAAAAAGCAGGCACAGCAAACAGTAAGGGAAGAGGGCGTTTTGCTTTCTTTTATTCCAAAATTTACAATGGATGAATTTGGTGATGAAGTGGTGGAATTGTTTAAGTTATATCTCGTTAATAAGAATACTATAGGTTATAAATTTCAATATGTACAGGGCTTTTTTGGCAACGAAGAATTTGAACTGAAAGGCGATATATTAATGCGTAATGATTTTTACCTGCATGATATTCCTTTCAGCGATTTTAATGATAATCCTTTCTTCAATTTTGAATTTAGTTTGATAACGCCTGAGAAAAATAAGGCTGAATATTATGAAACATCCATCAAGCTAAAACCAAAGCAACTTTTTCAGCGCATTGAAGAAATGAAAGAGAAGAATGAGCCTTCCATTAATTTCACACTGTTTGATACTTATCCCGAAAAAGCTATTGAAGAAAAAGTAGCACTCACGCCAAATCTCCTAAAGAAAAATAAAGTTTACCAGGCCGAAAGGATTCGTGAACATTTAGAACCCGCCCGTAGTGTTGTTGACCTGCACATGGAGAAACTTACGGATGACTGGCAGCGTTTAAGCAATTTTGAAATCCTCACAATCCAGCTAAAAGAATTTGAGAAATGGTATGATCTGGCGCTGGCGCATCACTTACCATCTTTTACCGTCATTCATGGCGTTGGCAGCGGCAAGCTGCGTGATGAAATTCACGATATATTGAAAACAAAAAAGGAAGTAAAAACATTCATCAATCAATACCATCCGCGATATGGTTATGGGGCAACCGAGATTTATTTTCAGTATTAATTACTCTTTCTCCACAATCTCAAAATTTCTCACAACTGATTCCCCGTTTTCATCCACCACCGTTAATACATGGTTTCCTGGGGAAGGATTAACCGCCATCTGGTGAAAATTTTCTGTTTCGCCTATATACACATCATCTATGCTCCAGAATAATTTAGCCTGATTATTTCGTGCCGTTACGGTAAAAATTGTACGCCCTTTTTCACCGCTTATTTCTTTTGGCACTGATATTCTTGCACCTTCCTGCGGATAAACAATTTCAAATGCAGATTGTATTTCATTCAAACATCCGCTCATAAAAGGTGGCAATATTTTATAGCCCGCATGCCGCTGCTTATAATAAAACTCCATGGTTGGCGGCAGCACAAACCATTTTTGATGTACCATTTCGGATGGGGAAACACAATTGGCTGTTACACGATAACTTCCGGTTTTGTCAAGATGAATAATATGATGATAAGGGCAAACCGGCGCCTGTTGTGCATTTGCGGAAACAAGCATGGTATCAATATCTGTACAATATTCACCGGCCTTAAAGCCGGATTGATGGCAAACAGGCAAATAGGCAAAATCATATTGCGGCGGCTGAAACCATTTTGATTGCGGCAATGCTCTGAAAATATCAAACATAACCGGCGCTGCCGTATTAATACCCGTTAAATCAGGGCGGCCAACGCCGGTGGTATTACCTACCCAAACCACCACACAATATTTTGGTGTGAAGCCAACCGCCCATCCATCGCGAAAGCCAAAGCTCGTTCCTGTTTTCCATGCTATGTGCTGTGCCGATTGAAACATTCCCCATAAGCCTTCTTCTCCCGGCCGCATCACTTCGTTCATAGCATTGAATGTGTGCCAGAGGGAAGTATAATCGAAAAGAATAGCTGACGGTTGAGAGTTGACAAATGGCAGTGGTTCTGTCAGCTTTTTCCTGTCATCTGCCAACTTATACCGCGGCATAAACCAGTCCTCCCTGTTCCATTTGCCTTTATTTTGTCGTTGATGCAAATACATTCTTGCCATGCTTGCATACACGCCGCATAATTCAAAGGGTGAAATTTCACAGCCGCCGAGTATTAAACTCATGCCATAAAAACCAGGTGGATGATCAAGCGTTGTAAAACCGCATTGTTTTAAGACATTATAAAAACGCTGAAACCGATATTGCTGCAGCATTTTAACTGCGGGAATGTTGAGGCTTCTTGCCAATGCGCGGTTAGCAGGCACCGCGCCATCATAACCCAAATCAAAATTTTGCGGCGCATAACCATTTATTTGCGTGGGGATATCAGGCACCAGTTGTTGTGGCAGCATTTTTCCTTCGCTTAACAAAGATGCATACAGCAAAGGTTTTAAAGTGCTGCCGGGACTGCGTTTGCTCGCCAGCACATCAACATAACTTTCAGCAGATGAATCTGCCGGCGCATAAATATTACCGATATAAGAGATGATATGGCCACTTTCAACATCAACCACCATTGCCGCTGCATTGTTTATCTGGTTGGATTGCAATTGCCGGTGATGCCGGTTAAGAATATCATTTACCTGTATTTGCAGGTTAATATCTATTGTTGTTTGAATACCTGTTTGGATATTTTCATTGGAAGATGATTGCTGCGCAATAATATCTTTCCTGAACCTGTTCAGTAAATGCGGCGCATACTGGGGAAGCGGTTTTGGCTCACCTGGCAATGGTTCTGATTTCGAAAGCGCTGCAGTAGTTGAATCGATAATATCTGCAGCGGACAGTTTATCCAATAAAAAATTTCTCTTCCTTAATAATTCCTGCTGGTTTTTGCCGGGCCGCACCAGCGACGGCGCATTTGGCAAAACTGCCAGTGCGGCCATTTCGCCCCAGCTTAATTGCTCAGGGCTTCGACCAAAATAGCGCCAGGCGGCTGCATCTAACCCAACTATATTGCTACCGAATGGGGCATTGGATGCATATAAAGCGAGCACAATGTTTTTACGATGAGTGAATTCTAATCTTACCGCTAAAATGCTTTCGATAAGCTTATTAAAAATATTCCTGTTTTTAGCGCCGCGGCTTAAGCGTATAACCTGCATGGTTAGTGTGCTGGCGCCACTTACCGTTGACCGCGATTTTATATTTTGAACAAACGCCCTTGTAAAAGCAATTGGGTCAACACCGGGATGATAATAGAATCTTTTATCTTCAAATGTTGTAATGCATTTGGCAAATTTATCGGGTACTTTTTCATTAAAAGGAAAACGCCACTGGCCATCTTCGGCAATAGATGCATTTAAGAGGTTACCATCTTTATCTTCTATAACATAACTGGTTGGGGCGGGAAATAAGTTTGCAGGCAAACAAAAGCAAAACCATATAAAAAATACCAAGATAATACCCAGAAAAACTTTTATACGCAGGGGTAATGCTTTTAATTTCTTTCTCAGGCGGTACACAGGTACGAATGTACATACAAAAAAAATCCCCCGGCAGAAACCGGGGGTAGTCAGGCACGGGGTTTTTCATGTAAAGCGTTTAACTATCATTTATACCTCGTACATTGATTCTGATTCCCCTTTAATTTCATTATATTTATCTTTTGCACGATTAACAAGATCATTAGCCCGGGTTTTTACTTTGCCATAAGTTTCAGATACTTCACCTGCAAATTCATCATAACCATCTTTGATGCCTTGCGCCCTTCTTGATATTTTTTTACGGGTTTCTTCCCCGCTTTCAGGTGCAAATAAAACACCAAGCAAAATGCCTACGAGCACGCCATTCATAAATGTTCTAAAATGCATAAATCAAATTTTAGTATTATAAATACAAACTCTAAAATCAGGCCATATTAATCCTGGTCTGGCAAAACCCTTGTTTTTCCTACAAATGCCGCAATTGAACAACTAATACCTAAACAAATAATGCCACCTAATACCATAACTAATAGTTTTATGTTGAACTGTATTGAAAATTTCATGCCCAAACTTATGTCCTGTAATTACGGCATGAATTTAAAAATCAAAGAGCTTTGTGGGAAAACAACTCTACACAAAATAACATCAATTTACTTTAACCAGCTTCTCCGTATTTTTTTGTGCATAAGATTTAACAAGCGTCCTGATCATTTCATTTTCAGGATAAGCCGTGAGATAGGTTTTTAAATGAACCGGGTCAAATGACTCGTTGTCATGCGGCAACAAACCCATTCCATAAAACTTTCCATTTTCCACAAGCACGCAGCTTTTTTGGTTGCCGGTGGCCGGCGATTCTATAATGGCGAATGTGCCCATGTTTTGCTGCAGAAAGCTTACAGCCTGGATAACTTTTTCGTTATACAATTCGCCGTTAATGGTGGCAGGTATATATAATTGTTTTTGCAGAAAACATAAAGCCGGGTGTAGTTCAAACTGCTTTACCATTTTCCACAACGCACGGTGCGCATCGCCCAGCAGCGTAAAACTGGCAACAGGTTCGGTATGTTTTCTTTTTTTATCGATGGCAAGCCGCAGAAAACCTGCAGAATCTTCAAACAGATAAATAC
The DNA here is from genome assembly GCA_023386395.1 of Bacteroidota bacterium. Lineage (GTDB taxonomy): Bacteria > Bacteroidota > Bacteroidia > Chitinophagales > Chitinophagaceae > Parafilimonas. Next base: position 2,465 of record JAEWJV010000243.1, on the reverse strand, counting down.
CATAAAACTGTTCAGCACGTTTCTGGCTAAAGTTATATTCCGGCCAGTATTTTTTTATTTCAACGCTTTCAAGAATAAAAGCGGTAAACTCAGTGGGGCATTCTGTAAATGTTATTTCGTAAATATTACGCAAAAATTCCTGCCGCTTTTTGCCGGTGTTCAATCCTGAAAAATGGCTCAGCACGCGCTTCTTTAAATTCTTTGCCTTGCCCACATAAATTATTTTCCCCTTGGCATTATGGAAATAATAAACACCCGGCACATAAGGAAGTTTCTGGATACTTTCTTTGGAAAGATTAGCCGGAAGAATTTGTTCATGATTATCTTTTTTCAGAAAATCTTTAATGATTTTTTCACCGCCTTCTTTTAATATTTTCTGAAACAAAATAGCTGTGGCATCTGCATCGCCGCCGGCACGGTGGCGGTTTACAACCGGTATTTCCAATACCTGGCAAAGATGGCCAAGACCATATTTGGTTAAGCCGGGAAATGCTTTGCGGCTGAGTTTAAGCGTGCATAATTTTTTAGGCAGCCAGTGATAGCCATTTTCCTGCAAATGATGCCGGATGAAAGTATAATCGAAGTTTACATTATGTGCAATAAAAATACGATTGCTTAAAAGGTTATGAATATGCTGCGCCACTTCAGAGAAAGATGGTGCAGTTGCAACCGCTTCATTACTAATGCCTGTAAGGTAAGTAATGAAAGAAGGAATGGGATAGCCGGGATTGATAAGTGTTTCATACCGGCCTTCCACTTCGGTACCATTATGCAAAACAATTGCTATTTCGGTAATACCGTTTTGTGCAGGATGGCTGCCGGTAGTTTCTATGTCAACGATAGCATACACGCTACAAAGTAAAAATTAAAAAAGAAAAAGCAAAAAAGTGTTTAAATGATTACGTAGGCAAGATTAAGAAAGCACATTATTTTGATTAAAACGATGTGCTTTCCGGTGTTTCATTTATCTGACAATTAAAAGCAGTTAAGTATTTTTGCGCCCTTATTGCCGCGCAGCATTAATACAGTACAAGGGAGTGATCCGCCGCGGCGGACTGCACCTGTACTCCAGCGGTAACATAAAAATAAAAATCATTAAGAGCGAAGCGATTAATAATTAAACATGGAATTATCTAAAAATTTTAATCATACAGAAGCCGAGGCAAAATGGTATGCGCACTGGATTGAAAAGAAATATTTCAGCAGCACGCCGGATGAAAGGGAGCCTTATACAATTGTAATACCACCGCCAAACGTTACCGGCGTGCTGCACATGGGCCATGCTTTAAATAATACCATACAGGATGTACTGATCCGCCACGCCCGCATGCATGGCAAAAATGCCTGCTGGGTTCCGGGCACAGACCATGCCTCTATTGCCACTGAAGCCAAAGTGGTGCAAATGCTGCGTGAAAGGGGCATTACAAAAGCTTCGCTGAGCCGCGAAGAATTTTTGAAATATGTCTGGGAATGGAAAGATAAATATGGCGGCATTATTCTGCAGCAATTACGCAAACTTGGCTGCAGCGCCGATTGGGACCGCACCACGTTTACAATGGATGATCACTATTACAAAACGGTGATTAAGGTATTCGTTGATCTGTATAATAAAGGTCTTATTTATCGCGGCGAACGCATGATTCACTGGGATGTAAAAGCCAAAACGGCACTGAGTGATGAAGAGGTAATTTACAGGGAAACCAACAGCAAATTATATTATGTAAGGTATAATGTGATTGAAACATCGGCTGTGGGGTTGCATGACCTGGCTTCTCCGGGCAGCATCATTATCGCCACCGTTCGCCCTGAAACCATTTTGGGCGATACGGCTATTTGTGTAAATCCAAAAGATGAACGTTATAAACATTTGATTGGCAAAACCGCATTGGTGCCTTTAATCAATCGCCGTATTCCCATTATCGCCGATGATTATGTGGAAATGGAATTTGGTACCGGCGCACTGAAAATTACGCCGGCACATGATATGAACGATTACAACATCGGTAAAAAATATGGCCTGGAGGTAATTGATATTTTGAATGATGATGGCACGTTGAATGAGGCTGCACAATTATTTGTTGGTGAAGACCGGTTTGAAGCCCGCAAAAAAATGGTAACAGCGCTGGAAGAAGCCAAACATATTGTAAAGATTGAAGACTATAAAAACCAGGTTGGTTACAGCGAACGCAGCGATGCAGTGGTAGAACCAAAACTGAGTTTACAATGGTGGCTCAGCATGAAAAAATTAAGCGAGCCTGCTTTGAAAGCTGTATTGGATGAAACGATAAAATTCTTTCCGCCCAAATATGTAAATACCTATCGATATTGGATGGAAAACGTTAAAGACTGGTGCGTAAGCCGCCAGCTTTGGTGGGGCCAGCGCATTCCTGCCTGGTATGACGAAGAAGGCAATTTTTATGTGGCGGAGAACGAGGAAGCAGCCAACCGTCAACGGTCAACCGCCA
>JAEWJV010000144.1 GCA_023386395.1 Bacteroidota bacterium | reverse complement strand
AAAGGAAAATGGAGTTTGATGGGCGGATTTGTAACTGCGGAAGAAAATATACACCAGGCTGCAGCACGTATTTTAAAACAGCTTACGGGCCTTACAGATATTTACCTGGAGCAGCTTGCCGCTTTTGGCGACCCGGACCGCGCCCCCACGGAACGCACGGTTTCTGTTGCCTATTTCTCGCTCATCGATATTAACCAGTATGAAGAACAGATAAGCCATAATTACAGCGCGGAATGGTTTCCACTTAAAAAATTGCCCTCCCTTATTTTCGATCATAAAGAAATGATTGAAATGGCAAAAGAGAAACTGCGCTACAAGGCCGCCTTTCACCCCGTATTATTTGAATTGCTGCCTGAAAAATTCACTATCCCGCAATTGCAGACTTTATACGAAGACGTTTATAATAAAGTTTTGGACAAGGGTAATTTCAGCAGGAAAATTTTATCAACGGGTTTGCTCATCAGGCAAAAAGACAAGGAAAAGAATGGCTCCAAAAAAGGCGCTTTTTATTATAAACTCGATAAAAGAAAATACCTGCTTAAATTCAATTCCTTTCTCAATTTTATACCCAATCCCGAGGTGCAGATAAAATAAGCTTTCGACATGTTTGTAATGAACTTGCAGGTTTTATGCAGGAAGCGTTTTATATCTGCATAACATACGACCTGGTATTTCATTACGGGCACAGCATGCGTGATGAACAGAAACAATGAGCAATGGCTTCTATTATAAGTTTATTAAACCGGATGAACCGCTTGCCGGCTTTGTAGAAAGTTTGGGTATGTTTCATAACCCATCGGATGAAACGAAAGAAGTGGTTGTAATGCCCGATGGAAGGATTGATTTATTTTTCTGGCAGCCTGCATCAGGGCCTTTTCAAATTATACTTACCGGTCTGGAAACAGCGCCCAAGCAAAGAACCATCCCGCCGCAAACACTTGCCTTTGATGTTAATTTTAAACCGCTTGCTGTTGAATATATTTTACATGCTTCTATTGCCGATATATTAAATAGTGCAAAAGAACTTTCAAATGATTTCTGGAATTTTCATGATGATGACCTGAAAGATTTTGATGCCTTTTATGCAAAGGCATCTCATAAAATGAAAACATTATTGCCTTCAGGAGTTGATGAAAGAAAACGCAGGCTTTTCGAACTAATTTATGCATCAAACGGCGAAATGAGCGTGAAAGAACTTTCGGAAAAAGTGTTTTGGAGCAGCAGGCAAATCAACCGGTATTTCAACCAGCAATTCGGACTTTCATTGAAAGCATATTGTAATATTTTGCGCTTTAGGGCATCATTAAAACACATTGCACAAGGAAAGCTTTTTCCAGAATTAAACTTCGCAGACCAAAACCATTTCATTAAACAGGTAAAGAAATTTTCAGGCGTGGCGCCGAAAGAATTATCCAAAAACCAAAACGACCGATTTATACTATTATCAGTTTTAAAGCAGCAATAGCTTTGCATCCTTACAACTAAATTTCAAAGAATGCTGATAGAAAATAAATCAATCGCTATTGTTGGCGGTGGCCCGGGCGGGTTAATGCTGGCAAGGCTTTTACAATTGAAGGATGCAGCCGTAAAAGTATATGAAAGGGATTTTAATAAGAATGCCCGTTTGATAGGTTCGCCACTTGATATGCATGAAGAATCAGGATTGGCGGCTTTGCGCAAAGCGGATTTATTAGATGAGTTTAAAAAGAATTTTCATCCCGGCGCCGATAAAAAAGTTATAACAAATGAACGAGCTGAAGTATTTTTCAGCGATCACGAATCCAAGCCCAATGAAAATTTTGGCAGTGAATATTTTCGTCCTGAAATAGATCGTGGCCCGTTAAGAAATATGTTGCTGGAATCTTTACAACCAATGACTATTGAGTGGGACAGTCATTTTATTTCAATGGAAAAGCAAAAAGAAGGCTGGCTGCTGCATTTCAAAAACGGCTTATCTGCTTATGCAGATATTGTAATTGCTGCCGATGGCGCTAATTCTAAAATACGTCCATACATTACAAACATCAAACCTTTTTATTCGGGCATTGTCATGCTTGAAATAAATATTAATGATGCAGCAAAAACAACACCTCATGTTTATGCCTTGTTAAATGGAGGAAAGGCAATGGCTTTCGGAAATTCAAAATGTATGTTGGGCGGTCAAAAAAACAATGGCGATATAGGTTTTTATGCAAGCTTTAAAGCTGACGAAAACCGGGCTGTGAATAACAGTTTGGATTATGCTGATAAAACACAAATGCTGGAATGGTTTAAAACAACATATTCTGGATGGAGCAGTATTTGGTATGAGCTGTTTGAAAATGCGGCCACGCCCTTTATTCCACGGCCTGTTTATTGTGCGCCTTTAAATCAAAACTGGCAGGCCCTGGCTAACTTAACCATGCTGGGTGATGCGGCACACGTAATGCCGCCTTTTGCAGGTGAAGGTGCAAACATGGCGATGCTTGATGCTTTGGAGTTGAGCGAATGTTTAACGGATGATAAATACAATACTTTGCAGGAAGCCATTTCTTTTTATGAAATAAATATGCGTAAAAGGGCGGCAGTTGCAGCGCATGAATCGCTTGAAAACGGGGAACTGATGCACAGCGAAAATGCATTGGCCACAATGCTTGAATTCTTCCGCAGTCATTAAAAAATATAATATAACTGGCGATGGGAAAATATGCACAAAGCACGAAGGCACAAAGCCATAATTTTAAAAATTATTTCTTCGTGCCTTCGTGGCTAAGCGATGTTACCAGGCCAACAATCGCTTACTTTCCAAATTTTAACCAGTCAAGCGAGAACATATCATGATTAGGTTCCGTATCTTTTTTGAAAACAAAATAAAGATCATGCATGCCACCGGGATTTTTTATAGCGATTGTAACCTGTTTATAATTTCGCCAGCTTCCTGTTGATTTATAATCAAGCGCACTGATAACCGGCCCGGTTGGCGAATCAATATGCACTTCAAGCGTAGCATCAATGTTTTGGGAAGCGTAATTATAAGTAATATTATTAATGCCTTTTAAATCTATGCCTCTAAAAACAAAATAAGATTTGTTATGTATACTGCCTAAAATGTTGTCGCCGCGGTTAATATTTCGAACAACATCTGCATCTTCAGCCTGCAGCACGGCTGGCTTGAGCACAAGTTCTTTTGTTGCCGTTAAAGGCACGATGCCGTTGCCAAGATCTGTATAGGACACAGATAAAGCCCATGTGCCTTCTTTTGCACCGGAAGGTTGTTTTAGTTCAACCGTACCGGCAGAAGCCAGGCTGTCTTCTGTTTGCTGTTGTTTTAAGGAAAGGATATATTTTACAATTGTAGTTGTATTATCCTTGCTTAATTGCGGATGCGCATTCATATAATGATTGCCCCATACACCCGCGCCTCCTGAAATTATCTTGCCCGCAAGGCGTGGTATTTCAGCAGGTTTATTATAGTATTTTTCAGCAATGGCATTGAATGCGGGGCCATTAATGGTTTTATCAACGGTATGGCAGGCCTGGCAATCGCTGGTTTCCATCAGTATCTTCCCGGGCATTATCCATTCTCCTTTGCCCTGTGCTGTTTTATATACGCCCGTTTCTTTGGGAATATATTTCAGTTGCACATTTATTCTTTTGGCATCAATACTTGCATCTTCTTTATCTTTTACATCTACGCTGTAATCAAGCTTTTCATCATCAAAATAAAACATGCTGTTGCCAGTTGTGTTGATGGTTACATCGGGCATGGTATTGCCTGCTTTAATTTCCATGGTATCCACAGAGCTTAAGCCTGATGGATCAGTTACTTTCAGCAGCACATTGTAAACACCTTTATCTTTAAATGTATAGGTGGGATTGGCGTCTGTTGAACCAACCTTGTTGCCTTCAAACATCCATTCATATTTTAATTTATCATCTTCATCAAAATCGTAAGATTTACTGCTGCTGAATTTTGCAGTAAGCGGTGCAAGGCCAATAGAATCATCTGTGCTTATCCTGGCAACCGGCGCACGGTTACCGCCATTATAATTTACACGAACCAGTCTTGCATCATCGTTATCCGCACCGTAAACAGAGCCATATTCAAGTACATACATAATTCCTTCGGGTGTTATGTCCATATCAATCGGCCTTCTGAAATCTCCTGTTAAAGGCATAAAGGGCTCCATGCGTTTATAATTTTCATTTTCATCAAAACGCACGGCAAAGATCCAGTTACGCATCCAGTCCATTACAAATAAGCATCCATCATAATATTCAGGAATGCTGTTGCTCTTCGCTTTAGATTTATCATAATGATAAAAATATCCTGCAATGGCAGTACGGCCACCCTGGCCCAGTTGTGGGAAGGTATCATAAAAGCTATACGGGTACCATATCATAGCTTTTGTTGGCGCAGGCAACTTTTTTAAACCGGTATTATTGGGGGAATTATTTTCAGGGCCGTTCACATCAAACAAGGCGCCGATGGCCTGCGTTGCAAAATCTGAATCATGATAAGCTTTATTATTGCCCACAAAATAAGGCCAGCCATAATTGCCTGATTTTTTTGCCTGGTTAAATTCATCATAGCCACGCGGGTCATTCCATGAATTCTCGCCGACATCAGGGCCCACTTCACCCCAATATAAAGTTGAAGTTTTTTGATTAACAGCAATGCGGTAAGGATTGCGGCAACCCATTGTATATATCTCAGGCCTTGTGCCTGCTGTACCTTTTGCAAACAGGTTGCCATCAGGAATGGTATAACTTCCATCTGTTTCGGGATGTATACGTAAAACTTTACCGCGAAGGTCATTGGCGTTGGCAGCAGAACGTTGTGCATCATACGTTTTTCTGCCAGCCCTTTCATCTAAAGGTGCATAACCATTCGATTCGAAGGGAACCGTATTATCGCCGGTTGAAATAAACAGGTTTTTGTTTTTATCCCACGCCAGCGAGCCGCCGGTATGTGCGCTTACTTCGGGATCGATGGGAACCTGTATGATCACTTTTTCAGAAGCAAGATCAATGGAATCTTCTGTAATCATTTTAAAGCGTGCGATATTCTGGTGTACAGGCAACGAATCGGGTGAATAAAAGAAGTAAACAAATTTATTGGTTGCGAAATCAGGATCAATTGTCATGCCCAGCAAACCGTTGCCAAAGGCTTCTTTTGTATCAGGCAATACTTTAAACGTATGAATAAGCTTTGTTGTATTGTCAGTTGGTTTATAAGCATAAAAATTACCTGACCTTTCTACAATATACACTATACCCGATGGTGTAACTGCTATTTCCATCGGTTCATTCAAATCGTTGCTGAGTATGGTTTTGGTGAACCTGTTTTCTTCCGGTGCTTTGGTAGCATACGCTTTTGAATAGTCAAGCTTTGCCGTATCGGCGCCCATTGTATAGGAAAGCCCGTTCGCCAGGTGCTGTAAAAATAAAGGCTCGCTGAAACTTTCATCGGTGTGCCCGCCGCCGGTATAAAAAACACGGCCGCCATCAAATTCATGGTACCAGGCAATAGGATGGTTCTTACCGTTTTCACCACCTTCATAACTGTCTTCGTCTAACACAGCCACCACTTTAATGGCCGGGCTTATACTTTTATAGTTATACCATTCATCAGTGCGCTCCCATTTTTCGGGAATACCTTTCATGGCAATGAAACTTGTATCAGTTACAACAACAGTTGCTTTGCGAGCATTTGGATTTGAGGGATGGCTTTTAAAATAGGCGCCCACAAGATTATTATACCAGCCCCAGTTATACTCGGCATCTGCCGCCGCATGAATGCCCATAAAACCGCCGCCAGCTTCCATATAACGCTGCAATGCTTCCTGCTCATCGCTGTTCAGAATATTGCCTGTTGTACTTAAAAAAATAACGGTCTTATATTTTTTAAGATCGTTATCATTAAAATGTTTGCCGGAAGAATCAACATCTACACTAAAGTTTTTTTCTGATGCAATTTTTTTAATGGCTTCAATGCCCGCAGCAATGGATGCATGGTGATAGCCTGTTGTTTTGGTGAAAAGTAAAACCCTTGTTTTGTTACCTGTATTGCAACTTTGATTAAACAGGATAGTAATCAATAAAGCAATTAATAATGCAAGCCTTTTCATAACTGTTGAGGAGAATTTTAAGGGCTGAAAGATATTGATAAAATGGCTGAAGATTTTATAAAATGATTTGTGCACAAGGCTATAGGTTCTTTCCCGCTGCAAAAAATTTGTACATTTCGTCCTCAAAACTTTTTGTATGCCACATATTAATTTGCCTGAAGATTATCCCGGTGTTCGCAGTTTATTTATGTACAGTCCTGCCACGGCAGCGCCTTTAAATAAACTTGCGCAGGTTTTATTGCATGACAAGCATACGTCAACCCTTACGCCAGGTGAACGCGAATTAATTGCTGCCTATACATCAAGCTTAAATGAGTGTAAATATTGCGCCAATACGCATGGCGCTATCGCTAAACATCACCATGGCGGAAATGGAAATGTAGTGAAGGATATTCTTGCAAAGAATATTGAGGAGACTGATGTGAGCGATAAAATGAAAGCATTGCTGCACATTG
>JAEWJV010000137.1 GCA_023386395.1 Bacteroidota bacterium | reverse complement strand
GTTCAACTATATTCAGTTGCCTGCCATTTAACAGCCGCATCGCTTTAAGCTGTTTTAAATTATGTTGCAACAACTCATAATTGTCATCAGCTTTATTTTCTTCCACTACGGCAAGCACCGTGTCTTCATTTACAAAACGAACGGTATCATCAATATGACCATCTGTATCGTCGCCAACAATGCCTTCATCTACCCAAAGAATTTGTTCAACGCCATAATATTCATGTAAATAATTTTCAATTTGTTGCTGGTTTAGTTGCGGGTTCCTGTTGGGGTTTAGTAAACAAGCTGTTGAAGTGAGCAACGTTCCTTTACCATTAAATTCAACCGATCCACCTTCCATTACAATGCCCGGATAAAACACCTGCAATTTCAATTCTCTTGCAATTAAAGTTGGTATCACATCATCCAGATCGTAAGGGGGATATTTATTGCCCCAGGCGTTATAGCCCCAGTCAACTATAACTTTTTCTTTCTTCTCTGTATTGACTACAAAAGCAGGTCCATGATCACGGCACCAGGCATCGTTGGTTGGGTGCAGAAAAAACTTCACCTGCTGCATGTTTACATCTTCCTTTAATAACACCTGTTCAGCAAAAGTTTTCATTTCTTCATCCACTACATTAATACACACTTTCTGCCCTGCCGAAACCGCTTTTATAAATTGTGAATAGGGCTTATAAATTGTTTCAATTTTTCCCGGCCACGAGGCTTCCTTATGCGGCCAGCTAAGCCACATGGCTTCCTGCGGTGCAAATTCTGCGGGAAAGTGAAAGCCGAGTTGGCGGGGAGTTTTAAAGTCCGGAAGACCGGAAGACGGTAAGTCAGAAAGACTCTTAGACATACGTTTATTATTGTGTTTATTCGAGTGAATTTCTTAGTGCATTAATCACTACCAGGTTTCTTAAAGGTTTAGATTAATAAAAGTGCTTATAATCTCACAACATTCTTCCGTCCTTCAGACTTTCGAACTTTAATCAATAAACCTTTTTGTTATCTGTTCGTAAGAATCAATCCGCCTGTCCCGCATAAAAGGCCAGTGCGTTCTGTATTGATCGGTTTTCTTTGTATCAACATCCACCACAAACACTTCCTCGTCTTCATGTGAAGCTTTATAAATAAGGTTGCCAAAGGGATTGGAAACAAATGAGCCACCCCAGAATTTCATTCTTCCATCCTGCTCCAGCCCTACCCTGTTTACGCTTACCACGTGCACACCATTTGCAACGGCATGGCTCCGCTGAATAGTTTGCCATGCATTGTACTGCTCATCATTGGTCGCTTCATCCTGGTCTGTGGCCCAGCCAATAGCAGTTGGATAAAATAAAATTTCGGCGCCCATTAACGATGTTATACGGGCTGCTTCCGGGTACCACTGGTCCCAGCATATCAGCACGCCAAGAACGCCATATTTTGTTTTCCAGGCTTTATAACCCAAATCACCGGGGGTGAAATAAAATTTCTCGTAATAGGACGGATCATCGGGAATATGCATTTTGCGGTATTTGCCAAGATAGGTTCCGTCTGCATCAATAACCGCTGTTGTATTGTGATAAATGCCCTGCGTTCTTTTTTCAAACAGCGAAGCAATAATTACAACATTCAGTTCTTTTGCCAGCGCGCAAAGCACATCGGTGGTTTGGCCGGGAATAGGTTCTGCCAGTTTAAAATTATCATAGTTCTCTTCATCGCAGAAATACAGCGAAGTGAATAGTTCCTGTGAACAAATAACCTGCGCACCTTTAGCCGCCGCCTCCCTTATTTTCCCGGTCATTTTTGCAAGGTTAGCCTGCTTGTCTGCCGTACAGCTCATTTGTATGCCAGCCACTTTTATCATGTAAAAAAATTTAAGCTGCAAAAATAGCTATTCAAAAAGATTATCAGGTTCAACATAATGTGAACGTTATATTTATTCCATTGCTGTTTAACTTAGCTGCTTAAATTAACAGCATGAAAAAAAGGATTACATTTTTTGCAGCGTTTTTCTGCGTTGCATTTTCGGCCCAAAGTTTTGCCAATGATATTTACGCAATAACCGTATATCATTTTACCGATGCTTCGCAGGAAACGGCATTGGATACTTATCTGCAAACGGCATACCTGCCGGCGCTTCACCGAAAGGACATAAAAAATGTTGGTGTATTTAAACCGATAGCAAATGATACGGCTGCCGACAAAATCATCTACGTAATTGTTCCTTATAAATCTTTTGATGAATTTGTGAATTTGCCGGACCGGTTAATGACTGATAATCTTTATAAAACTGCCGCATCTTCTTATTTAAATGCAGATTATAAAACCCCGCCCTATAAACGAATGGAAACAATAATGCTTACAGCATTTCCTATGGCGCAGCAATTAACATTGCCCAATCTTAAATCTCCAAAAGCAGAACATATTTATGAACTGAGAAGCTATGAAAGCCCAACTGAAAACTATCATAAAAACAAGGTGAAAATGTTTAATCAGGGTGGCGAGGTTAGTATATTTAAGGAGATAAATGCCAACGCTATATTCTATGGCGATGTAATTACAGGCAGCCACATGCCCAACCTGATGTATTTAACCAGCTATGAGAATATGGCTGACAGGAATGCACACTGGAAAAGTTTTGGAGATAATGAGGTATGGAAAAAACTGAATGCAATGGCTGAATATAAAAACAATGTATCAAAAGCTGAGGTTATTTTAATGCATGCCGCTTCTTATTCTGATTATTAATAAAAAAACTGCCGGCTTTGGGCCGGCAGTTTTTAAAACTTTATTCAGGCTAAACTATTGCACCGTAAAACTAAACCCAACATTTCCCCAGACCAGTGAAACTTTTCCATCTGTGCCAACGGTAAAGGTCATCTTTTCAGAAGGTGTTTGCTGCGCAACATTCGGAACATCTACCCGTAAAACATCGTCGGCATCTTTGTAGTTAAAAGCACCCCATTGTTTCCATGTTTTATTAAATATAATCGTCCAGGTATCGCCGTTCCATATTGAAAAAAGTCCGTATTTACCTGCCGGCAAATTCTTGCCATTAATAGTAACGTCTTTATTTATTTCAAATACAGTAGCATCATTGGCGCCTGTTCGCCAAACCTTACCCTGCATAGGTTCTACTTCTTTACCAATTTCTCTGCCCTTAACAGAAGGCTGGCTGTAATTAATTTTAATTTCAACGCCGTTGGATGTTGTAGCAGAAGCAGTTGCGGGCGGACTGGCAGGCGGTTTTTTATCCTGTGCTTTGGCGTTTGTACCCATAAGTAGTATGCCTGAAACTAAGGCAAGCGATAACAGTTTTTTCATATTGATGTTTTTATTGAGAATTTATCAGCAAAAATTAAGCAAAAACCTGTGAAATAAAAGAAAAGATGATAGTTTGGTAAAATTTTATTCTAAACGGCAAATTTCAATTAATGTTTCGGCATTAAATCTTTTTATAATTTTAAGATGGCCTGATTTTGGCTGTCTGCGGGGCACAAAAAAACCGTACTCATGAGAAAACTTCTACTAGCTGTGTCTATTTTTATTGCAGGATGCTCCAAAGAAATAAATACAAAACCCGTTATAGCCGCAGATAATGAAATAAGCAGCGTAACTGCAACAACAGAGACTTACCTTCCGCTTACAACAGGCACCGCGTGGTCTTATACAAATACGACGAACGGTGTTGGGGATCAATCCAAGCTTACAGTGCTTAACCGGAAAAGGACTTTCAACGGTAAATCTTACACAGCCGTTAATACCTATAAGGACAGGAAGAATGATACGATTTATTACAACCAGACTTCGCATAAATATTATATATACACTAAGGAAGAAACCGGTGATGCTGATGCCGTAGATCTTGAAATTTTATTTTTGGATGATAACCTGGCTGTTGGCAAAACATGGCAGCAAAAAGCCGGTTCTGCGAATGGTGTTAAATTAAAATGCTATGGAAAAATTATGCAAAAAAATATTTCCCTTAAAGTAAATGGCACAACATACAATAATGTCATCCATAGTTATGTTGAAGTAAGAAAACCCGTTACATTTTTTTATATTGTTGTGTATAAGCAGGATTATTATGTTGCGAAAGGCATAGGCATTATAAAAAATGCTTCCCGGCAAATATTGCCTGCAGGCCCCACTACCACTACCAACATTGACAGCTATACTATTAAATAATTCACCTCAGCAGGCCTCCATCATTCGGCATATACCAAATTTCTTAGCATTATCTTTATGCCATAATTGATTGTATATGGCAATAACAATGTTAACCTGCCCTTCGTGCGGACATGAATTTGAACCCAATAATGTAATAAGGGAACAAATTGAAAATGAGCTAAGGTCTAAAATGAAAGACTGGCAGTTGAAGAAAGAAGAAGATTTCAGGAAAAAAGAATCGGAGTTTCAAAAACAATTAACCGCAAAAGACGATGAACTGAATAAGCGTCTCGCAGATGAAAAGCAAAAACTGCAGGCCGATCTTGAGCAATCTCTCAGGAAGTCTTTGAGCGCTGATTACGAAAACCAAATGAAAATGTTGCAGCAATCCGTTGCAGATAATGAGGAAAAATTGAAGGAAGCCCGGCGCAAAGAGTTTGAATACATGCAAAAGGAGCAGCAGCTAAAACGTAAAGAAGAAGAGCTCGAATTGAATATTCAAAAGAAGCTGATTGAAGAAAGGGAACTGCTGGCTATTGAAATAAGGAAGATTGAAGATCAGAAAAAGGAACAGTTGGAGAATGAGTATAAATTAAAGCTTGCCGAAAAAGAAAAGCAGCTCGATGATCAGAAAAAGCTGGCGGAAGAAATGAGGCGCAAGGCGGAACAAGGCAGCATGCAGTTGCAGGGTGAAGTGCAGGAACTGATTCTTGAAAATATTTTGCATAACACATTTCCGCATGATAAAATTTTGCCGGTTGGAAAAGGGGTTCGCGGGGCGGATTGTATACAGGTTGTTTGCAACCCGTTTGGCAATGAATGCGGCAAAATTATTTATGAAAGCAAGCGCACCGCAAGCTTTGGCGCCGACTGGATTGACAAATTAAAAGCTGATATGCGCAGCCAGGGCGCTGATATTGCTGTGATCGTTACACAAACTTTGCCAAAAGACATGGAACGTTTTGGGGAAAAAGATGGCGTATATGTATGCACTTTCACCGAAGTAAGAAGCCTCGCCTCGGTTTTGCGCACCAGTATTTTAAAAGTTTTTCAGCTTACCAAAAGTCAGGAGAACAAAGGCGATAAAATGCACATGCTGTATAATTATTTAACCAGCCATGAATTCAGTGAGCAATGGAATGCTATTCGTGAAGGCTTTTTAAATATGAAATTAAGCATACAAAAAGAACGCGATGCTATGGAGAAATTATGGAAAGTAAGAGAAAAGCAGCTCGAGAAAGTATTGCTGAATGCGGCGCATATAAAAGGTTCTGTTGAGGGAATTTCCGGCAGCGACGCCATAAACCTTAATCTCCTGGAAGATGATGATATTAACCTCTTGATTTGATATTAAACTTATTAAATATCTGTTTTGGTTTGGAAGTAGTTGGCATGATATTTCTAATGTGGAGGCAAAGACTACAACAAAAACAAAATTGAAAACGAAAACATTATTTTATGAAAAAGACTTTAGCAGTATTAACCATTTTATCGCTGCTTTGTACTCAAAAGATTCATGCCCAGCTCGAAAAAGGAAATGTTTTAGTGGGAGGTGATCTCGCAGATTTTAGCTTAGGATTAAATAAAAATAGCCATTTTACCATATCGCTTTCCCCTAAAGCTGCCTGGTTTATAAAAGATAATATCGCCGTGGGCGGTTATGGCAGTCTCGGACTGGACATTATTAAAGGCAGTACCAATACCACTTATGGCGTTGGAGGTTTAGGCCGTTATTATTTTGGCCCCAGCCAGGTGAACACAGAATCTGTTGTAAAACATACAAGATTTTTTGGAGAAGCCAATGTGGGCATAGAAGGACAAAATATTGCAGGCGGTTCCACCACCAATGGATTGGGTATCGGCTTTGGGCCGGGTTTGGCTTACTTTATTACGCCCAATATTGGCCTGGAAGCGTTATTAAAATATAATGGTATCGTTGGCTTTGGCAACGATCCCTTAAACAGCAGGCTTGGCTTACATTTTGGGTTCCAGATTTATTTACCTGGAAAATCAACGTTGAACAAGGTAAAATCTGACGTTCAGTAAATCATCTTTTTTAAAACATTTCCGGCTGGCCCAGGTATTAATCTGGGCCGGTTTTTATTATAAAACTAATTACGGTTTTCCTCTCCATCTTCTCCCCCGTTTTTTAAGAACCGGTTTATCCAATTGCAGCAAACTTTCTGTTGGCTTATATTTGCCGCCCGGTTAAGTAACCGTTTATCATAAATCATAAATTCAGAATATACATTACAATGAGCGCGCAATTGTCTGAGCAGGAAATTATCCGCAGAAATAAATTAGAAAAACTTGAAGCGTTAGGCATTAATCCTTACCCTGCACCGCTTTATTCCGTAACCCATTATTCATCCGATATAAAAAATGCTTTTACGGAAGAAACAAAAGAGCAGTTTGCTGATATATGCGTTGCCGGAAGAATAATGAGCATTAATGATAAAGGCAAGGTGTTTTTTATTAAGATACAGGACAGCAAAGGCATTATTCAATTATATGTGCGCAAAGACGACGTTTGCCCCGGCGAAGACAAAACATTATTTGATGAAGTAATAAAACATTTAATTGATTTAGGCGATATCATTGGTGTTACGGGTTTTGTTTTTGTAACACGCACCGGGGAAATTTCCGTTCATGCCAAAAGCTTTACACTGCTTTCCAAATCACTGAAACCATTACCGGTTGTAAAGCGCGACGACGAAGGCAATGTATATGATGAAGTAACAGATCCTGAATTTCGTTATCGCCAGCGTTATGCGCACCTTATTGTTCAGCCTGAAATTAAAGACACATTTGTAAAACGCACCAAACTCATTAATACCATACGTCAGTTTTTAAATGAACGTGGCGCCTTTGAAGTGGAAACACCGGTATTACAACCTATTCCGGGTGGGGCGGCGGCAAGGCCGTTTGTTACGCATCATAACGCGCTGGATATTCCTCTGTATTTGCGCATTGCCAATGAATTGTATTTAAAAAGACTGATTGTTGGCGGGTTTGACTGGGTGTATGAATTCAGCCGCGACTTCAGGAATGAAGGCATGGACAGAACGCATAATCCGGAATTTACTATTCTTGAATGGTACACAGCTTACAAAGATTATTTCTGGATGATGGAAACAACCGAGCAGTTATTTGAACAAATTGCTTTGGCTTTGCACGGCACAACCGAAGTACAGGTTGGCGATAACATTATCAGTTTTAAAGCGCCTTTTAAACGCATCAGCATTTATGATGCCATTAAAGAATATACGGGTTTTGAGGTAAGTGAAATGAATGAAGAACAGTTGTATGAGGTGTGTAAGCAACTGCATCTTGAAGTTGATAAAAGCATGGGCAAAGGCAAACTGATTGATACGATTTTTGGCGAGAAAGCAGAAGGTAATTTTATTCAGCCCACGTTTATTATTGACTATCCTGTTGAAATGAGCCCGCTTACCAAAAAGCACCGTAGTAAGCCTGGTTTGGTTGAAAGATTTGAACTGATGATTAATGGTAAAGAACTTGCCAATGCTTATACAGAATTAAATGATCCTGTTGATCAGCGTGAACGTTTTGAAGAGCAAAGCCGTTTAATGGAACGCGGCGATGATGAAGCTATGTATATTGATGAAGATTTTTTACGTGCGCTGGAATATGGTATGCCGCCCACAAGTGGCATTGGCATTGGCATTGATCGTTTATGTATGCTGATGACAAACCAACCTTCTATACAGGATGTTTTATTCTTTCCTCAAATGCGGCCTGAAAGGCAAGCTGAGTAAGCGTCCAGCGCATGAACAACAAGCGATAAATATTATTCTGCGCATAAATACAGCCTGAATGCAAGCAAAGGAATCGCGCAGCATTCATCAATATTTCTTTAAAAAAATTTCGTTCAGGCTTACTTAAACCTGAATGAAATTCCAACTCCAAAAAAGT
This sequence comes from Bacteroidota bacterium, assembly GCA_023386395.1. Classification (GTDB taxonomy): domain Bacteria; phylum Bacteroidota; class Bacteroidia; order Chitinophagales; family Chitinophagaceae; genus Parafilimonas. Next base: position 4,576 of record JAEWJV010000137.1, on the reverse strand, counting down.
TATTACCTGCATGTCTGGAAACGCCGGAACCTGCATATACATCTAACTTTACATCGTTGCCGATATAATAACATAAGCCGCCATCAATACTGTGCTTTGCAGGTTCATTTTTTTGGAAAGAACCAAATGCTTCCATGTAACCCGAAAGCTTTTTGCCTATATCAAACCCAAAAGACATAGTATAAATCCATTCAGGGGTTATTGAAAAACCATCCCACACGGCTCCAAAATTATAGCCGATGTCCATCGTGTTTGTAATATCATTATCCATCACAAGCATAAAAGATGGTGCAATATGTTGCGCTTCAAATTTCTTCGTTGCAAGAAAAGGCAAGGCAATGTGTGTTATAAGAGAAGCTTTAGGAATAATATTTTTCCCCTCAAAAAGTGCAGCTTTTAATCCAACCTGCAAAGGCTCAAAGCCTGTGGTAGTTTTAGGTTGCGGTATCAGTTGCTTATATTCCGTAATAAAATTCCCTTCACATCTTAATTCAAAATTTTTGGCTAAGCCATATTTAAGCAATGCAGTTGGATGAACTAACGTATAATCATTACCATGTATCGATATTCTTCCAAAACCAAATTCCCCCTGGAAATAATTTTTGGGAACAAGTGTTGCTGTTTCTGTCTGATCAGGCCTGTCGGTAGCAATTCTTTCCTGTGAAAAAGTATTGATATGGCTGAACAGGAATATAATTATACCCGGGCCAATATACTTAGACATATATTTTAAATAAATTTAGGCAAATCTAAAAATATTTTAAATAAAATCTAATTATTATTTTTCATTCTGCCCAACTCATAATATAACCCGGGTTCTCAATTTCAAGCGCAGCCTGCGTAAGCATTAAAGGCCTGAATGTATCAACCATTACTGCCAGTTCTTCTGTTTCCTTCGCACCAATACTTTTTTCAACAGCGCCCGGATGCGGCCCGTGCGGAATGCCCGCCGGATGCAAGGTTATCATGCCCCGTGTAACATTTTTGCGGCTCATAAAATCACCGGCCACGTAATAAATCACTTCATCACTGTCTATATTGCTGTGATTGTAAGGTGCAGGAATGCTTTGCGGATGGTAATCGAACAAACGCGGCACAAAACTGCATAATACAAAAGCATTTGTTTCAAAGGTTTCATGTACAGGTGGCGGCTGATGTACGCGGCCGGTTATGGGTTCAAAATCGTGTATGGAAAAAATGAATGGATAACAACAGCCATCCCACCCAACCACATCAAAAGGATGGTGACCATAATGAATACCGTATAACTGGTTTTGTTTTTTTGTTTTAATGATAAAATCACCAGGCTTATCAAATGTTTTTAAATTTTGCGGCGGGCGTATATCGCGTTCACAATATGGAGAATGCTCCATCAACTGGCCATATTTACTTAAATACTTTTTTGGAAACCGTATGGGATGATGCGATTCAACAATAAATAACCTGTTATTCTCATCAGTAAATTGTATTTGATAAATAGTTCCTCTTGGCAAAACAATGTAATCGCCATAACCAAAAGGCAACTCTCCATATTGTGTAAAAACAGAACCGCTGCCTTCATGCACAAAAATCACTTCGTCGGCATCGGCATTTTTATAAAAATAATTTTCTGTTCCGCCTTTTGGTGCAGCTAAAGTGATGGTACAATCGCTATTCACTAAAATGGGTGTACGGCTTTTAAGAAAATCGTTTTGAGGCCTGACATTAAAGCCTTCAAAACTGCGGTGCTTCAGCATTTTTTCTTCAGCAATGTTCGGCGTTACATCAACAGCTTCATCGGTTTGAATAATACGCGTTGGCGGGTGCACGTGATACAGCAAAGCATAATCATTACTAAAACCTTCCGTGCTGAATAATTGTTCTGAATATAAACCGCCATCGGGTTTGCGAAATTGAGTATGGCGTTTATGCGGAATATTTCCGAGCGTATAATAGTAAGGCATAAAAGTTTTTTTTAAAGACTGTAAATAAAATGAATCATCAATAAAGAGAGCAGCTTACAGAGAGGACAATTCAAGTGAAGCAAGCAGGAAAAAATATTTCCACCTGCGTTTATCAATCCAGTATATAAAATTTCTAAAGAATGGCATGCATCGTTTCTGACAACAAATGTAGCATAAATAAACAGGCTGTTTCCAATTCCTGGTTAGTTATAATTGGTTCACTTATTCACAAGTTCAAGCATGTATCCCTTTCTCACCTTTCAACCAATCAACAGTTCAACCAATCAACTTCTTTTATAAATTTGAGTATAAATTATTGCTTATGCCGGCCACTGATAAACGTATTGATGCCTACATTGAAAAGAAAGCAGTTTTTGCAAAGCCCATTTTAAATCAATTAAGAAAAATAGTTCATAAGGCTTGTCCTGATGTGGAAGAAACCATAAAATGGAGTATGCCTTTTTTTGATTATAAAGGCAGCACATTATGTGCTATGGCGGCCTTTAAAGAACATTGTTCATTCATGTTCTGGAAAGCTAAATTGCTGAAAGATCCAGAAGGCATTTTGCAGGTTTCGGAAAGGGATGGTATGGGCAATTTCGGCAGGATAGCATCAGTAAAAGAAATTCCTTCTGAAAAAATACTGACGGCTTATATAAAAGAAGCGATGAAGCTGAATGAAGAGAATATTAAAATAATTAAACCAAAGAAAGCGGCGCCTGTTAATTTGGAAATACCTGTTGATTTTACCGCTGCTTTAAAAAAGAATAAACAGGCGCAAACTGTGTTTGATAATTTTCCGCCGGGCAAAAGAAAAGATTATATTCTCTGGATAACCGAAGCCAAAACAGAACCTACAAAACTCAAGCGCATAGAAACGGCTGTTGAATGGATTGCTGAAGGCAAAAGCCGCAACTGGAAATATGAGAAATAAGTGAACAGGTCTTTCAACATTGCAACCAATCAACTTATCAACTTTTATCAGTTGCACCCTGATTCCCAATTTCAAATTCCAAGCTTACTGCTGCGCCCAGTAATCCACCACGGTTACTTTATCCAATATGGGTGAGAGTATTTTGGTAAACGCAACATGCTCTGGATGCACAAGATAAGCATCGCGGTCATGCTCACTGCTAAAACTCAATACAAAGCAGTGCGTTAAACCCTGGTTTAATTTTTCAGGACTATTATTGGTTCCCCATTCAAGGGCTTTTATCTGGCTGATTTTGCCGGGTAATGCGGCAAAAGCTTTTACTGTTTTATCAATGGTTGCTGAATCAGCGCCAGCCTTCCATCCAAATAAAACAACATGCCTTAACATTTTTGTTGATGATTGTGCCATAGAAAAAGTTGAAAATAAAGCCACGCATACTGCAAGCAATGTAATTTTTCTCATGATATGTTGATTAAAATAATAACAATTTAAATGAAATTTTATTGATTGATATTCTTTCTGAACTATTATGTGCAAAACAAATATTGCAAATAATATTCAATGCATCATATTCAATATTTTTGATGTGCACATTTTATACCGCTAAATCACTATTATGAAAAAGTTCATCGTTATTATTTTATTGTTTGTATGCAGTAACCTGCCGGCGCAAACAATCGATTCAACATGGTTTGTTACGCATTATACCAAGAAAGAAATTTATATACCAATGCGTGACGGTGTTAAGCTGTTCACTTCTTTTTATATTCCGAATGACAGTGCTGAAAAACACCCGATACTGTTAACACGTACACCTTACTCATGTGCGCCCTATGGTGAGAACAATTATAAAAAATACTGGCTTAGCTATTTTACACAATACGTACATGAAGGCTACATATTTGTAACGCAGGATGTGCGTGGCCGCTGGATGAGCGAAGGTGATTTTGCCAATGTCCGCCCATTCAATGCCAATAAAAAAGGCAAAGAAATTAATGAAGCCAGCGACACGTATGATGCCATTGACTGGATGGTAAAAAATATTCCAGGTAATAATGGCAACGTTGGTGTAATGGGCATTTCCTATCCGGGTTTTTATTCAACAGAAGCGGCTTTAAGCGATCATCCTGCATTAAAAGCAGTGAGCCCGCAGGCGCCTGTTACAGATTGGTTTGCGGGTGATGATTTTCATCACAACGGCGCATTCTTTGCCATGGATGCCTATGAGTTTTATATCGGCAGAGGTTTTGGCAAGCCAAGGCCAAAACCAACAACGGTTGGGCCAGAGGCAAAGCAGTTTTTCACTAATAATAAGTATGATTATTATTTGAAGACAGGTGCTTTGCCCAATTTAACTACTGTGGCAAAAGCAGACAGTGTTTGGTTTTGGGATACTTTAATGAGCCATCCAACTTACGATGCATTCTGGAAAGCCCGCAATGCAAGGGTTGGCTGTTACAATGTAAAACCTGCCGTAATGGTAGTGGGCGGTTTGTTTGATGCGGAAGATTGTTTTGGTGCATGGCAAACTTTTAAAGCTATAGAAAAACAAAGCCCTGCAACCAATGTCAGGATTGTGGAAGGCCCATGGTATCACGGCCAGTGGGCAAGCAAAAAAGGCTTTAATTTGGGCAACGTACAGTTTGGCAGTAATACGGCAGAATTGTATGAGCAGCATATCGAATTCCCGTTCTTCAAT
>JAEWJV010000005.1 GCA_023386395.1 Bacteroidota bacterium | reverse complement strand
GCATTTACCGCCACTGTTCTGCAGTTTGGAATAATAACACATTGCCGGCGGAGCTACATCGCCCCCTATCTGGCGGGCAGCATTTAATATGGTTGTGCCTGCAGGAACTTCTACAGTTATATTATCTATGGTTACTTTAAATAATTGTTGTTCTGCCATAAGTAAAAAGTCAAAATTAAAAATTCAAAAACCAAAACATCAGCCTTGTTTAACAGAAATAATTATCGATGCAATGATCTTTGACAATTCATCTGCTTCCTGTAACAGATAGGCAACTTTATTTTTATCTGATTGAATTGAATCCCTGATTAAACACAACCAATATTTTGTTTCATTCGCGGATTTCAAAGCAATAACATAAAAATTCAAAAAATCTCTTTTTGAAGCGCCCGCTTTTGCTTCAACAAGATTAGCTCCGATTGAAGTTGCGCTTCGTATTAACTGATCAAAAATCGAATAAAATATTTTTTCAAATTTTGTTTCGGAAACGAATGATAGAATATCCTTTGAAAACTGAAAAGCACGATGCTTTATATTATAAGTTTTCTGAGGTTCTTCTATTAAATAATCGTTCTCCAATTTTTTGATTTTTGACTTTTTATTTTTGAATTGATTATGCTGTCACTGCAAGTTCATCTGCATAATGCGCTAAACCATAATTGTGCTGCTGCGCTTCATCGGGATTTAATACATGCCATTCAAATTCATCCCTGAAATGCCTGATGGCTGCAGCAACCGGCCAGGCGGCGGCATCGCCTAAAGGGCAAATCGTATTGCCTTCTATCTTGCTCTGGATATCCCACAACAAATCAATATCGCTCATCTTACCCTTGCCGTATTCTATATTCTTTAATATCTTTTCCATCCAGCCGGTGCCTTCACGGCAGGGCGAACATTGCCCGCAACTTTCATGGCGGTAAAATCTTGCCAATGTTAATGTGTGGCGCACCACACACTGGTCTTCATCAAGCACAATAAAACCACCGCTGCCCATCATAGTGCCCGTTGCAAAACCGCCATCTGATAAGCTTTCATAGTTCATCATGCGGGTTTCGCCTTTGGCGGTTTTCAGTAAAAGACTGGCAGGGAGAATTGGCACAGACGACCCGCCGGGTATGCATGCCTTTAGTCTTTTACCATTTGGAATACCGCCGCAATATTCATCACTATAAATAAATTCTTCAACCGAAATAGTCATATCAATTTCATACACGCCGGGCTTATTAATGTTACCGCATGCTGAAATTAATTTAGTACCGGTTGAACGGCCAACGCCAATCTTTGCATATTCTTCGCCGCCCATATTAATGACAGGTACGACTGCTGCCAATGTTTCAACATTATTAACAACAGTGGGCCTTTCCCAAACACCTTTAATGGCAGGAAATGGCGGCTTAATTCTTGGGTTGCCGCGCTTGCCCTCAAGGCTTTCTATTAATGCCGTTTCTTCGCCACAGATATAGGCGCCGGCGCCACGCTGTACATATATTTCACAATCAAAACCGCTGCCCAAAATATTTTTACCAAGCCAGCCATTATTTTTTGCTTCTGCAATGGCTTGTTCAAGAATATCAACGATCCATGCATATTCGCCGCGGATATAAATATAGGTAGTGCTTGAGCCAAGCGCGTAAGAAGAAACAATAAGGCCTTCAATCAACAAATGCGGAATGAATTCCATCAGGTACCTGTCTTTGAAAGTGCCCGGCTCACTTTCATCTGCATTGCAAACCAAATGGCGTGGCACACCTTCGGGTTTTGCAATAAAGCTCCATTTCATGCCGGTGGGAAAACCTGCACCGCCACGGCCACGCAAGCCGCTTTTCTTTACTTCCTCCACAATATCGGCAGGCGACATTTTAAACGCTTTCTCCACACTTCTGTAACCGCCTTCCCTCCGGTATGTTTCATAATACCGGATGCCTTCAACGTGATCTTTTTCTAATAAAACTTTTTTTATAGCCATTCCTTTTTTGGAATTTTTTTATGTTATCAGCTTCAGTACTTCGTGGCATCACGGTTGTGTCACTCACTTGTACCCTATCAATTTATTCAGCTTTTTTCCCTTCGTCATTAAACATCCAGTTCACACCAAACTTGTCTTGTACCATCCCGAATATTGCGCCCCAGAATTGTTTTGCCAGCGGCATGGTAACTTTTCCGCCTTCAGCCATTTTACTAAATACTTCCTCTATTTTTTTATCGTCATCCACTTCAACAGACAACTGGATATTTCCATCTGTGTTGGCAAGCTGCCCGTTAAAAGAATCGGAAATCATAATAATATTATTGCCAAACTTTAAACGTGAGTGAATGATTTTATCATTTAAACTTTCGTCACCTTTCATCGGGCTGTCGCCGTAACGGTTAATTACTAATATTTCACCGTCAAAAACATCTTTATAAAAATTCAGCACTTCTTCAGCGTTGCCATTAAAATGCAGGTATGGAACAAGATGATACATAATTTATTTTTTATGCAGGATAAACTTATCAGCCAGCGGCCCGGTTATCCTGTTGCCACTGCCATCCAGCTGTATTAAAGATGTATCTGTTTTTATATATTTAACGGAGTTGTTGTTGTGCAATAAATATAACGTGTCAACGCCATGTATATTCCATGTTCCTGTGTCTTTAAACGTATTATTACTGCTGTCAACCCTGCTGCCTTTATATACTGAAGTCATTATATAACTGCTGTCATTTTTATTAAGCTGAAGCGATACATCAATGCCTTCGCAATCTGCGCACGGCAACGAACCTGTATATTCTTCTGCATTTATTACAAACGCTTTAGGCACTTCGGTTTTAAAAGCGCTGTCGTTTGCAGCAATCTGGTCAGAATTGGAGCCACAGGCTGCTAAAAAGCTTACTGATATGATGAAGTAAAGTTTTTTCATTAATTAAGGCTATTTGCGTTTGTTCTGCATTCTTCAATAAGCAGATCAACTTTCTCTTTGGTTAAATGTTCGCGATAATATTTGCCTAACTGCATCATGGGAGCATAACCACAGGCGCCCAAACATTCAACCGTTTTTAATGTAAACATGCCATCCGGTGTGGTTTCGCCGGGTTTAATGCCAAGCTTCTCTTCAATATAGGCGATAATGTCATCGCTGCCTCGCAGCATACATGGTCCCGTTTGGCAAACTTCAAACATGTATTTACCAACAGGTTTTAAATTATACATGCTGTAAAAAGTTGCCACTTCGTACACTTCAATCGGCTCAATGCTTAAAAGTTCAGCAACATAATCCATCACAGGCACATCGAGCCAGTTGCCAAATTCTTCCTGTGCAATATGCAATAAAGGCAACAAGGCGCTTTTCTGTTTGCCTTCAGGATAATGGCTGATAAGCTCATTAACTTTTTTTATTTTTTCTTCTGAAAATTTGACCATTTATGTTCAATTCAAAATATTAACTATCCATTTCGCCTGCAATTAAGTTCAGGCTGCTCAGTGTTATAACTGCATCGCTCAGCATGGCATCCTTCACCAGTTCTTCATAAGCCTGGTAATAAATAAAACAGGGCCTGCGAAAATGCAAACGGTAAGGGGTTCTGCCGCCATCGCTTATTAAATAAAAACCAAGTTCGCCATTACCACCTTCCACACTATGATATACTTCGCCAACCGGCATATCAATCTCACCCATAATAATTTTAAAATGCCATATCAACTGCTCCATCTTTGTATATACATCTTCTTTTTTGGGAAGATAATATTCAGGGACATCTGCATGGTACACCTCAGCTTCTTCTCCTTTAAAATCCTGTATTTTCCGGTAAGCCTGTTCTATGATCTTCATCGACTGCCACATCTCCTGGTCGCGTACTAAAAAACGGTCATAACAATCACCGGTACTGCCAACCGGAACTTTAAAATCAAAATCCTGGTAACTGCAATAAGGTGAATGTACACGCACATCATAATCAACGCCGGCAGCCCGTAAATTAGGGCCCGTAAAGCCATAATTCAACGCACGTTCTGCACTTATAGGACCTGCACCAATAGTGCGTTCCATGAATATGCGGTTACGTAATAAAAGGCCGTCAAGTTCTTTTAATGCTGTTGGATATTCTTTTAAAAACTTGTCCAGTTTTTCCCAGGTAACATTATTAAAGTTTCTTTCAAAACCGCCAATACGGCCAATGTTAGTTGTTAGGCGGGAGCCACAAACAGATTCATAGATTTCATAAATCAGCTCGCGGTATTGCATTACATACAGGAAACCGGTAAAAGCGCCGGCATCCACTCCCACCACCGAATTACAGATCAGATGATCTGAAATTCTTGCCAGTTCCATTATTATTACGCGGAGATAATCAACACGTTTGGGCGTTTGTATCTTCAGTAATTTTTCGCAGGTTGTATGCCAGCCTATGTTATTGATGGGGCTGCTGCAATAATTCATCCGGTCAGTAAGCGGCGTGATTTGATAAAGCGGCCTGCGTTCTGCAATTTTTTCAAATGCGCGGTGAATATAACCGATGGTTTGTTTGGCTGAAACAATGCGTTCGCCATCCATTTCCAGGATATTCTGGAACACACCATGCGTGGCCGGGTGTGTTGGCCCGAGATTAAGCGTTGTGGTTTGCTTTTCTATGGAACCATCCGGCAGAACAATATGATTATCTTTTATCGATACTACGTCTTGCATTTTTTAATTTGACAATCAGACAATTTAAAAATTTGAAAATGATAACAACGTACTTTATTTGCTATACTGTTGTCTCTTTGCCTTCATGCTGCCAATGCGCATGCCTAAAATTATAAATGAAATTCCAGCCGAAAGTCCTAATAAGAAACTTCTGCTAAATCCATCTGCCGGAAAAGCAAATGAAACAATTAAAGCTATCAAAACAATCAGGCTTAAAATAAGCCGTTTATACTTAGAATAAATTCTTACCATTTTATATCAGTTTATCGCCGACATTACCTTTTTCAGATTCTGCTATGGTCGTATCCTCATCCGTTTTTACAGTTCCATAACCCGCAGAACCGCCCCGGCCAAACATTTCATCGTCTTTATCTTTTCTCGTCTGGTCTTCCAGCGGATATTCCTTGCGCATAGGAAAATAATCCATTTCGTCCACATTTAATATACGCACCAGGTTTGGATGCCCGAAGAAGTTTACACCGTAAAAATCATATGTTTCACGTTCAAGCCAGTTGGCTGCTTCAAATAATCTTGTAGCCGTAAATACATCGGGCTTTGTTATATCAACATAAATTTTAAAGCGCAGGCGCACATTGTCAACCATATTATGCAAATGGTACACAATGGCTAATTCACGGCCTTTATTATCGGGATAATGAATGGCATTTAATGTTGTAAGAAACCTGAAACGGAGTTCATCATCATCATACAGAAACTGCATTATTTTCAGGTTCATATCTTTTGGCACTTCAAAGCAAAGCATGCCGTAAGGCTCTTCAAAATTGCTAACCTCATCGCCAAATTTTTCAGAAAGCTTTTCTTTAATTCTATCGTAAGTTAAACCCATAATGCCCCAGCCCTGAAGGGAGTTATTTAAAGTTTATAATTTATTCTGTTAAGCACCTCATTAACTCCCCTTTAGGGGATAGGGGCTTATTGTATGCCATAACTGTTAAGCAAAGCTTTATAATGTTCGCTGTTTCTTCTGCGCAAACTTTCGTTGTGCACCAGGTCCTGTATTTTCAAAACACCATCAATCACGGCTTCGGGCCTTGGCGGGCAACCGGGAATATACACATCAACCGGGATGATCTGGTCAATACCCTGCAACACAGAATAAGTATCGAATACCCCGCCGGATGCAGCGCAGGCGCCCATTGCCAAAACCCAGCGTGGCTCTGCCATCTGAAGGTAAACCTGTTTTAAAACAGGGCCCATTTTTTTTGCTATAGTGCCCATTACCATCAGCAAATCGCACTGGCGCGGCGTAAAACCCAAACGTTCGGAACCAAAGCGTGCAAGGTCGTACGTTGCCGCCATTGTAGCCATAAATTCAATGCCGCAACAGCTTGTGGCAAAAGGTAAAGGCCATATAGAATTTTTTCTTGCCAGGCCAATAACCTTTTCAAGGTTTGTTGCAAAATAGCCTTCGCCCATTGAGCCTTCCGGCATATCAGCCAAGGCAATATTATCGTGAATAGATGTTCCTTTTGGATGTATATTAAATCTCACCGGTCTTGCCATTATCTTGATTTTGAAAATTTAAAAATTTGAAAATTCAACCTCTGTTCATTAACACATTCCTGTCTGCCAACGGCAGGAAATCTTCAAATTAAATAATTTAATCTTCCCACTTTAAAGCGCCTTTCTTAATTATATAGATAAATCCTGTTAAAAAGAAACCCACAAATAACAATACTTCAATAAACCCATACCAGCCGAGCGATTTAAAATTTACAGCATAAGGATAAAAGAATATTACTTCCACATCAAACAGCACAAATAAAATAGCCACCAGGAAATACTTGATGGCTAAGGGCTGTCGTGCATTTCCATGACTTTCTATACCGCTTGCAAAGTTTTCAAGTTTTTCTGCTGTTTTCCTTTTTGGGCCCAGCAGGTGTGTTGCAATCATTACGGTGGCAACAAAGCCTGCGGCAAAGATTATTTGTATGCCGATTGGCACATAGTCTGCTGAATTTCCTGTAACAACTGTATCAAGTAAATAAACTAATGAGTTCATGAATGAAGGGCGCTTTGAATACGGCAAAAGTAAGTGTGATTTATTACAATAAAAAACAAGTTATTAACTGAAATAATATTTTATCACTATAAAAACAAAAGCCTGCGCTGAGGCAGGCTTTATGTAATTTTATCAAATTCTAAGTTGTTGCTTCTTCAGGTGCATTAAGATTATACTTTTTTGCAAAATCATCGCGATGCACCTGCAAATCTTCTATCAGTTTGGAAACTGTTTCAAGCGTATCATCTGCGTGGCCATGCACATCGGGCAGTGATTTATCAAGAAGGCTCACGCCTGCATTAATATTTTCCGCCTCTAATTGCGCAATCTTTTTCAATAAAGATGTTTGTGAATTTTTAACGTCATCCAATTCACGAAGCATTTTGTCAATCGCCTCAAGTTTAGCACGTTTTTCCATAGTTATTTATTTTGTTATGGAAATAGTGCAAACATCATGCAGGTATGCGTGCCAGGCATGAAACATTTGCAAAACGTAAACAACTAACCGGTTTATTTCAATTTGGATACCTGCTCCTCAAAATACTGTTTTGTAAATATTACATCAGGCAGGTTATGTTCCCAGTTTGATTCATGTTCAATAGACATCATTCCATTGAAATTCTGCCTTTTTAATTCAGTGAATATAGCCGGAAAATCAAGTACACCTTTAGAAACTACGGTGTCTGCAGCCTCTGTATCATCAAACTTCACGATATCTTTTAAATGCACACCAATAATGTGGCCGTCCAGCTTCTTCAATGCTTCAACGGGGTCAACACCATTGCGTGCCCAGTGGCCAATATCAGCGCAAGAACCAATGTTGGAATGATTAGCGATGGCAGCCAAAACAGAATCAGGACTCCAGTATGCATTTGGCTTTGGATGATCGTGAATAGCGATTTTAATACCATAAACGCCAGCAAGGCTGTCAATCATATCCCACTGTGTTTTTATTGGCTCAGATGTAATGTAGCTCAGGCCAAATTCTTTTGCCAGGTCAAAAGCCTTTATCCATTCATCTTTATCTTTTGGTGTAATTACACCCATGGCAACAATCTGTATTCCTTTATCCTGCAAATGCTTTTTAAGCTTTGTTTTTGTATCGGCATCCATGCCTGCACCAAATTCCCCTTTCATGTCGCCACCGAGTTTTTGCCCCCAGAAAGCTTCAATGTTTTTTATACCCGCGCTGTCAACCTTATCAAGCGCTTCGGTGAATGTAAACACCCTGAATGTCCACATTTGCACACCAAGTTTAAATCCATCTGTGCTGCCGGCAGATACGGTTGTATCTGCAGTTGTGGAATCGGTATCGGAAGAAGCAGAACCGCCGCTGTTGCAAGCTGCGAGGCCAATCATGCAGCCAAGTAAGGCCGATGCAAGCAATTTCATAAGTAAATAAATTTTTAAGTGATAAATTTTAAAGCGGCAAAATAGTTATAGCGCTTTAACATATCTCAATAAATAAAATAAAAGATAGTATTTAAGAGTTCTTTCACAAAAGGCCTTAAATAAAACAATCATTGTTTTTGTTTCGTATCAAACCATATTGTAACAGGTCCGTCGTTCAGTAATCTCACCTTCATATCAGCGCCAAAAACACCGGTTTCAATCTTTTTTCCAAGGTCTTTTTCAAGTTGCACAATCATGTTTTCATATAACGGGATGGCGATTTCTGGTTTGCTTGCCTTTATATAAGAAGGACGGTTTCCTTTTTTGGTAGATGCTTGTAAAGTAAACTGGCTAACCAGCAAAATGCCGCCATCAATATCTTTAATACTTATATTCATTACGCCGTTATTATCATTAAAAATTCTGAGGTTAACTATTTTACCACTCAGCCATTGAATATCTTCTGTGGTATCAGCATCTTCAATTCCTATAAAAACAAGCAGGCCGTTTTTAATACTGCCTGTAATATTTTCATCAACTGTTACAGAAGCTTCTGAAACACGTTGTATAACTGCACGCATGTTATGTAATTTTGTTTAAGTGTTTAAAATTAAGGTCATGAAGATTGATATAAGCAGCGAAATTATTTTTAAAACCGCACGCAGCGGCGGCAAAGGCGGGCAAAATGTAAATAAAGTGGAAACAATGGTGGAAGGCCGCTGGCTTATTGATGCTTCGGACCTGGTAACGGAACAGCAAAAACAATTGCTTGCAGAAAAACTTTCAAACCGCATAACAACCGATGGTTTTTTCCTGGTAAAATCCCAAACGGAAAGAACGCAGATAGGCAATAAAGAATCTGTAATTGAAAAGATGAATGCGCTTGTGAACCATGCATTGCAGCCAAAGAAAATAAGGATCGCTACTAAAATTCCAAAAGGCGTAAAAGAAAGAAGGCTTGAAAATAAAAAGCTGCAATCATCACTTAAAGAAGGAAGAAAAAAATTAAAACGGGAAGATTATTAAATGCCTGGTCAAACGCATTAAAGCTCAGACCAATAGTCTGGATTGAATAAGGTTATCAAAATAATCTGCTGCGTACATCAACCTGCTGCCATACCAGCTAAACATTTCTCCATCAACCAACATAATTCTTACTGAAGGAAAAAGGGATTGTATTTCATCTGCCTGTTTTTGTTTGAAAGGGAAAGGTTCTGATGAAAGCAGTAATACTTCACAGTTCAGCGATTGCAGTTCTTCAATTGTTGTTTCGGGATAGCGCAATTTATCTGCAAACACATTTTGAAGGCCGCAATACTGCATCATGTCATGTATAAATGTATCACCGCCGGCAGCCATGAATGGATTTTGCCAGATAAGATAAGCAGCCCTTCTCTCCTGCTGAATAATTTCTAATGACGAAAATTTCTTGCTGATCAACGCTGTTATTTTACCGGCGGCTTCATCTTTATGCACAAGTTCGCCCACCTGCAAAATCATTTCCAGCGCATCATTAAGATTGAAAATATCACTTACATAAACGTTCGTAAAATTATGCAAGGCTTCAACCTGGTCT
>JAEWJV010000004.1 GCA_023386395.1 Bacteroidota bacterium | reverse complement strand
ATACAGCTACGGGGCTTTGCGGCAACGTGTCGCATAAGCCATATTTATCTATTGTCCATTCCGGAATGATTTTCCCTTTCGCTTCTATCACTATCGGCGTTGACTTTGGCGTGAAGGGAAAGTTATCAGCAGGCCACTGGCGTTTTACAATTTTAAACTGATCGGCGAGTGATTGATTATTTAAGTACAAGCCATAATTCCAGGCGCTTGCAGGATAAATATTATATGCCGGCCATTTGCTCTGGTCTGCACCCGGTTGCCATTTTGAATCCCACTGAATGCTTTTTTTACTATCGGCCAATTTATAATCTTCATCAATTTTTAAGGAGAAAGAAAGCGGGCCATAATACAGGCTCACACTGTTTTTGTTTTTTTGCCATTCCTGCAATTTCAACTGCATGGGCAGGGTTAACTCAATTACATCGCCATTCTTCCAATTATTCTCCAGCCGCACATAGGATGAAGCCGTTATACTATCTGCATGTACAGGTTGCCCGTTAATGCTTACTGTTGCATTATTGCACCAATGTGGTATGCGCAGGTATAAAGGGAAGTTTGCATTTTTTGAAGTGCTTACTTCTATTTCTATATGTTCATCAAAAGGATAATTAGTGGTTTGTTTTAACGTAACATCATTGCCTTCACCAACTTTTGCAGTAACCTCGCTGCTGCTATAAAAGATGGCTGCAATACCGTTATCAGGTGTCGCCATCCACAAATGTTCTGCATAGTAAGGCCAGCCCTGCGCATGGTTATGCTGGCAGCAACGGCTGCTAAAAGGATTCATCATTAAAAAAGGCCCTTCATTCTGAATGCCCGGTGCATGGTTTTTACTATCGCTTACTACCATGTTGGGCGCCGTTAAATAACGCAACGCTTTAAAGTCGGGCATAACAGCGGCGGGATAAGTGTTGAAAGCAACATCCTCAGCATTGTCGGCCCACATGGGGTCGCCGGTAATGCCGGTTAAAATTTCATCGGAGGCCATTTGCTCCACCAGGCCGCAGGTTTCAACTGCCTGCCGCGGATCATCATAACCTTTACGTGCATTTTCATCAGCGCCAAACATGCCGCCAGGCACCTGTCCATATAAGTTTCTTATTAATTTAAAATCGTTGTAAGTAGCATGTAAGAAAGATGAATCTTTTGCCTGCATGTAATAAGTGGCGGGCTCGCGAAAACACTGTGCAACATTTACATTATGCCAGTTGGGAAGATTATCAGGCTGCATCCAGTTGGCAGTGTTATTATGGATTTTAGTGGCAAGGTCAAGCAGCCATTTTTCACCGGTTTGATTATACAGCCAATAAATACTGTAAAGATTATCGCCGCCGCGGCTGTTTTCCCAATAGGTTTCAAGCAAATTGCTGTCGGGCAGTGTGGATTGCCATTTAAAATATTTCGTCATGAAAGGAATAACACGCGGGTCTTTGCTGTATTCATAAAAAGACTGCATTGTCCACAGCATGATCATATTAGGCCATAAGTCGAAATGACCATTTTTATCCGGCCTTATTTTAGGCCCGAAATAACCATCAGGCTGCTGGCTTTGAAATACTTTATCCAGCCAGTTTTTTGTTTCGTTGATAATAGTATCATCATTCAGAATATAACCCAGGTCGCCATAACCTTTCAGCCAGTAAGGCACTTCTTCCCATCCATGATCACCTTCACCATTACCGCTGAACCATGCATTATTCTTCTTCTCCAGCCAGGCGCTTATTTCACCAAGATTGCCGGTTAAACCATCGCGCTGCAACTGCAGGTATTTTAATACCCAGCCTTCTGGCTTTATACTTCCAACAGGCAATTTTATAAAATGCAGGGGCAGTAACGGTTGTTTATTGCTTACATAAAAAGCATTGGTGGCTGTGGTGGAGGGAGATTCTACAACACTCAGTTTTAAAGTTTGTTCCTGTGTTGAATTGCATGCACAAAAAAGAACGCTAAAAAAGAGTATGTTTAAAAATTTGTTCATTCGCTAATAAACTGTTTTTTCAAAGCCGCCAGCGTTAATAATCTTTTATTATTGCCACAGATATAAAGAAGTAAAGACAACCTTTCAGGTTGTTTTATTTTATTTTGTTACCGGCTAATGGACAGATGGCGTCACGGTTGCGTCGCATTACCGTCATCAGCATATCGTTGTGCAGCTATGGGTTTTATTCATAGCCACTCATTTTTTCAAACCAGCCATCAGGCTGACGCTTTTGAAGCGTCTAATTAACCTGGATCAAACGCTTATATTCAATGAACCTCGCAGAACATTAAAAACCTTAAACCTTACACCTTTATTCATCCGGCAGCCAGAAATCAAAAGGCTTATTCCTGTCGCAGGCCAATGTTCCGTTTTTAAATTCAAGTTGCGCCGCCTGTATGGATGACCTGCGCAGGTCAAAAGGGATAATACCATTTTCACCTGCCGGCGCTTCACCATGCGACTTTCGCCCCGGGTGCGTAAAGTAAAAAATATAAGCTTTATTATTTACCACAATCACATCGCCATGTGCACCGCTTGGCTTGTCTTCCGGCCGTGATGATGCCGAGTCTAAGACCAGCCCTTGTTTTTCCCATGTTACACCATCCTTCGAACGGTACACCCGCATGCCGTGCCATTCATCAGTAAGCATCCAGTAATAATTTTCATACTGAAATATCTTAGGCCCTTCCTGGCGGCTATCGCTGATGACAGGCTGATTGATCATCCTCCATTTATACAGGTTATGGCTTTCTGCCAGCATAATCCTGGCATTGTTTGCATCATCTTTATACCACATACGCCAAATGCCGTCCGGCATTTTAAACAACGATGCATCTATCACATCTTCAGAAGAAAGCTTTAAAAAATCAATGAACTTCCAGTCCCATAAATTGGTGCTGGTATAATGTGCCATTCTTTTTTTGCCGCCCCAATGTATTCTTGCACCTTGTATATACACCACAAACATGTGATACAGGCCATTCTCATATACAATATCCGGCGCCCAGAATGTATTACGGCCTTTTTCAATTTCAAGATCAGGCGTGCCGCGGTAAACCCAGGTTTGCCCGTGATCTTTTGTTGAGGCAATGCCAATATCATTTCCATAACAATAGGCAACGTCGGGCGCTTCGGTATTGGCGCGGCGCTGCGAATACAGCATCCACCAACTCTTTTCTTCGCGGTTCCATATAACAACAGGATCCGCGGCGCCGTCTGTTATAGGGTCCCGAAATAAAGGGGCCGGCGCGGCATGCAGGATGCTATCCACATGCTGCGCATCAACCACTTTGTAAAAGCCTGTTATGCTAACTAATAAAAGAACTTTTTTAAAATGCATTTGTTTTTCGCAATTGCATTTTTAGAAATCAAGCCTGAATAATGGTGAGAATATCATGTCTTCCACACCGGCTATTTTTAAACCGAAACGTGCAAACACATAATTCTGTGCAGGCGTTATAGGCGGCACCGTATATGATAAAGTGATATTGTTTGGATCGGTTATACTACCACCATCAATTGCTACTTTACCGGTGGGATCATTTTCTGGTATCCGGGGTTTTTGCAAATAATTAGCCTCAGAAACATATTGAGATTGATTAACATACAAAACTACCGCCTCAATATCTTTTGCATTTGCATCTGTAATAATTTTTTCAATCTTACAGTTTGCTGTTATAGTGCGGCCACTTGCCGTGATATTTGCATTACGAATCATGTAATAAGGCGTTACTTCAATGTTCAGTTGCTGGCTGCCGTTAACGGTTATATCCAAAGAATCCGGGGCGCCGCCACTTGTTTTAGGCCATAGAAAAGGCCCTTGCCCGTTGGGCACAATAAACTTATAACTGCCGTTGAACAACAAAGAGCTTATTACACCGCTCTGCGTAAAGGCTTGTTCTACCGGCCCCGTTTTACCAAAACCATATTGGTAAAACTGGTAAGGCACACGGTTATATTCAAGATAGATGCTGTCGCCCTTATACAGAATGGCTCCATTGATCTGTTCCTTTGGAGGATCGTAATTATCTTTTTTACTGCAGGCGCTTGCTGCAACCATCAATAGGAGAAGAGAAAAATATGATATGGTCTTCATAATAATTTTTTTTGCTTTTACTTATTGATTTGGCTGTCTTACAATTTTTGGATTGGCGGCAATAACATCATCATTAATGCGTGAATAATAATTACCAAGCTGGAAGAGGTTGCTGCCGGTAACTGTGCTTGGCAGGGTTTCTT
>JAEWJV010000060.1 GCA_023386395.1 Bacteroidota bacterium | reverse complement strand
GGCTTATTTCGATTTTAAGACAGATGAAGGCGAAAAGATAAAGATCAAATTTGCTCTATCACCGGTAAGCACCAATAATGCATTGATGAATTTAAGAGCTGAAGCGCCGGGCTGGGATTTTGACGCGGTTAGAAACGCAGGACAGCAGCAATGGCAAAAGGAATTAAGCAAAATTGCCATTCAGTCAAAAAGCAAGGAAGAGAAAATAAATTTTTATACGGCTATGTATCATGCCTTCATTAACCCAACAACTTATATGGATGTTGATGGTTCTTACCGCGGGCTTGATCAGAATATTCATAAAGCTGATGGCTTTACCAACTACACTACATTTTCTTTGTGGGATACGTATCGTGCATTGCATCCCTTGTTAAACATCATTCAGCCTAAGCGCAATGCAGATATGATAAGCAGCATGCTGGCGCATTACAATCAAAGCGCAGAACACATGCTGCCTATATGGAGTAATTCTGCCAATGAGAACTGGTGCATGACCGGCTATCATAGTGTGCCTGTAATTGCCGAAGCCATTGTTGAAGGAAATATACAGGGTTTTGATGCAAATAAGGCATTGGATGCCTGCATTGCAACCAGCAGTAACAGGAATTATGATGGCCTGAATTATTATCTCGATAAGGGTTATATTCCTATTGATAAAAACGGAACGGGTGTTTCAACAACATTGGAATATGCTTTTGACGACTGGAGTTTGGCGCAGGCTGCAAAAAAGTTAGGAAGAATGGATGTGTATAACGAATACATGAAGCGTTCTGAAAATTTTAAAAATGTGTTTGACTCATCTGTTCATTTTATGCGGCCGCGTTTAAGCGATGGAAGTTTCAGGAAAGAATTTGATGTGCTTACCACAAACGGACAGGGTTTTATTGAAGGCAATGCCTGGAATTACAGTTTGTATGTGCCGCATCAGCCTGAGCAATTGATAACGATGATGGGTGGCAAAAAACGTTTTGTTGAACACCTTGATTCTTTATTCACCATGCATTTGCCCGATGAATTTTTTGCAGAAACGGAAGACATCACCCGCGATGGCATTATCGGCAATTATGTGCATGGCAACGAGCCTTCTCATCATGTGGCTTATTTATACAATTTTGCCGGTGTGCCCTGGAAAACGCAGGAACGTGTGCGCATGATTTTGCAAAAGCAATATCATACCGGCCCTGATGGTTTGGGAGGCAATGACGATTGCGGCCAGATGAGCGCGTGGTATATTTTCACTACGCTTGGTTTTTATCCAGTGGCGCCGGGCAGTAGTCAATATTCACTTGGCAGTCCTGCGATTGATAATGCCATATTGCATTTGGAAAATGGCAAAACATTCGAAGTGCAGGCTATCAATCAAAGCGATAAAAACGTTTACGTAAAAAAAGTATTATTAAATAATAAACCGCTTGACCATTTATATATTACCCATGATGAAATTATGCATGGCGGAAAGCTGGTGTTTTATATGAGCGATAAGAAATAGTCCGGCAGGCAGGGAGATACTTCCTGTTTGCGGGCTTCCCGTCTTTCCAACTTTTCGCGCTGATTTACGCTTACAAATTAACTATTCTTCAAATAAATTTTCTGCTATCTTCACGCAACTAAAAAATGAATAATTATGGCACTTTTTCAATCAGATAATCCAACCTTATCTCAAAAAATTTTCAGCCGTTCGCTGGATCAAAGCGATGCCGGCGTTATGACGGTTCGCGGCTCCATTGGTAAATTCGGGTTTCTTTTATTTATGGTACTGGCCGCGGCTTCCTATACATGGTATTTATATTACAATAACCAGCAGCAAACCATGGTAACCTTAATGTGGGTTGGTATAATCGGTGGCTTAATTTCAGTTTTGGCAATATGTTTCAAGCCAACACTGGCGCCTTATCTTTCACCGGCTTACGGCATTCTTGAAGGCTTTTTTCTTGGCGCAATATCAGCTGTGTTAAATGATGCTTTCAGCGAAAAATATCCCGGTCTTGTTATGCAGGCTGTGGGTTTAACTTTTGGCGTAGCATTAGCCATGTTCCTTTTGTACAATTTCAGGGTGATAAAAGCAACAGAAAAATTCAAGTCAACCATTTTTGCAGCCACTGCGGGCATTGCTATATTCTATGTTATTACATTGCTGCTAAGGGTATTTGGTGTGAATATTCCGTTTATGTACGACAGCTCTTTGCTGGGCATCGGCATTTCGCTATTTATTGTTGCTATTGCAGCTTTAAACCTTATTATAGATTTTGATATGATAGAAAAAGGCGCTGAAATGGGCGCTCCCAAATATATGGAATGGTACGGCGCTTTTGGTTTGCTCGTAACCATGGTTTGGCTATATATTGAAATTCTGAAACTATTAAGCCGCTTCGCCGGTAGAAAATAAATTTATAGAAGTCTCACCAGAAGCCGCTTCTCCAAAAAGGAAGCGGCTTTTTATTTGAATATAAAATAAAATCAAAAATTCACCGGCTTTATTGCAACGGTATTACAATCTTTTATTTGCATGTAACAACCAACTACAATTACTTTTGCCGCGATGAAATTTTTTGCTTTTATAATGATATTTATGCTGTTTGGACAAAGCATTATGCCTTGTGCCGATGTATCATGCAATACAGATACAGGAAAAACAGTAATAAATGTGACAACACATGATGCGGGAAATACCGATGAGGATAATTGCCCGCCGCTTTGCAGTTGCGCCTGTGCGCATAATTACATAGATAACAAGTTTAACCCGGTTAAAGAACCTGTGGCATTTAGTGCTTCTACTATTTATAACAGTTATTATCTTTCTTCCGTATCAGAATATCATCCATCACTTTTTCAGCCTCCCCGCTTAGGTTAATAATTCTTTTGCAAATCCGGAATTCATTAACCAAATCATTTTTACATGAAGAAATTATTATTACTAACCGTAGTAATGTTATGTGCACATATGGCATATACGCAATACACCATCAAATTATCTATACAAACCGCTGAAAATAAAACGCCGCTTGCCGGCGCGTCTGCAACTATTACTTCTATCAATAAAACTGCTATAGCCGACAGCCTTGGCATGATTGGTTTTACAAACGTTGCAAAAGGTATTTACAATATTAAAATCTCTTATATAGGCTTTGAAGAAAAAACAATAAAACTCAATGTACCAAATGAAAGTGTTGTAACGATATTGCTGGATGAAACGGAAGAACAGGAAGATGATGTAGTGGTAACGGCTACGCGAACCAGCCGCACCATCAGCGATATTCCAACCCGCGTTGAAACCATATCGGGTGAAGAGCTACAGGAAAAAGCCAATATGAAGCCTGGTGATATACGTATGATGCTGAGTGAAAGCACTGGCATTCAAACGCAGCAAACATCTGCAACATCTGCTAATTCAAGCATAAGAATACAAGGTCTCGATGGCAGGTATACACAACTGTTGCGCGATGGTTTTCCTTTATATGCAGGCTTTTCAGGCGGCCTGAGTTTAATGCAGGTGGCGCCGCTCGATCTTAAACAGGCGGAAGTGATTAAAGGTTCGCTATCGCCGTTGTATGGCGGCGGCGCTATTGCAGGTCTCGTAAACCTTGTTTCCAAAACGCCGGGCGAAGAAAGGGAACTCAGTTTTCTTGCGAATGCAACGTCGGCAAAAGGCTTAGACCTCAGCAGCTTTTACAGCCAGCGGTTTAAGCATATTGGCATTACAGTATTTGGCTCTGCAAATGCAGGCAGCGCTTACGACCCTGCAGCTATTGGATTAACTGCCATTCCAAAATTTGAGCGTTATACCATCAATCCAAAACTCTTTTTATATGGTAATAGAACCAATGCCAATATTGGTTTCAGTTATATAACCGAGAGCAGAACGGGCGGCAGCATGAATTATATAAAACACACCACGCCCGGCTATTTTGAAAAGAATAATACAGATCGTTTTTCAACCCAGTTAGATATTCAGCATAAGCTGAATGATGATTTAACTCTTGAGTTTAAAAACAGTTATTCCGGGTTTAGCCGGTTAATAGCTGTTCCGGGTTATATCTTTCAGGGCAGGCAGCAATCATCTTATTCCGAATTGAATTTTACTGCAAAAAAAGAGAATGCTTTCTGGATAGCAGGCTTGAATTTTCTAACGGATGATTTTAAAGAGAAGCCGAACAACACAACGCTTTTAAGGAATTATCATTATAATACTTACGGTGTATTTGTGCAAAACACCTGGACGCCGGCAAGCCGCTTTAGCCTTGAAACAGGATTACGCGGCGACTATGTAAAACAATATAATTTTGAATTATTGCCACGCATTTCAGCCATGTTTAAAATATCTCCTGCATTTACAGCAAGATTAGGCGGTGGTTTGGGTTATAAAACACCAACTGTATTTACAGAAGATGCAGAGAAAATACAGTTTCAGCATATTCTTCCAATAAATGAAACAACAGCCACTAACGAAAAATCGGTTGGCGGCAATGTTGATTTCAATTACAAAACTCATATTGGCAAGCTCGGTTTTAGCGCCAATGTTTTATTGTTTTATACAAAGCTGAATAATCCGCTGGTATTAACAGATACAAGCGAAGGCAATAAAGCATTTGTAAATGCCAACGGCCATATAGATACAAGGGGGCTTGAAACCAACCTGCGTTTTACATGCAACAATTTCAAACTGTTTATCGGATACACGTATGCTGATGTGAATAGTCATTATAACAATACCGAAAGCTGGTTCCCGCTCACGCCGAGGCATCGTTTAAATAATGTATTGATGTATGAAAAAAAAGATGATATAAAGATTGGCCTTGAAGCCTATTATTACAGCCCGCAAAAATTAAGTGATGGCATGATGGGAAAGCCATACTGGATGTGTGGCGCTATGGCTGAAAAATTCTGGAACAAATTTTCCGTGTTCATCAATTTCGAGAACATCCTGGATGTAAGGCAAACAAAATTTGATACAATTTATACCGGCACAATCGATAACCCAACCTTCCGTGATATTTATGCGCCGCTTGATGGCTTTGTGGTGAATGGCGGTATTAAAC
>JAEWJV010000011.1 GCA_023386395.1 Bacteroidota bacterium | reverse complement strand
CGGGTTATCCAATTGATCATAATAACGGTTAAGCACAATGCCATTATTTAATTGAACACAATGTTTGGTGACGTGCGTTTTATCCATCCAGTAATCATATTCTTTCAGCATGGCCGGCAGATATTTTTTATAAGCTTCATCACCCTGATGCGTTGCCAGCAATTCAATCATGCAGGAAAAATAGGGAGGCTGGGAACGGCTTAAAAAATAACTGCGGTTGCCGTTTGGAATGAAGCCAAATGTATGAATAAGATAAGCGAAGTTTTCAATCATGTCTTCAATAATATCCCACCGGTTGCTTTCTGCAAGCCCAAGCATGGTAAAATAAGAATCCCAGTAAAACACTTCGCGAAACCTGCCACCGGGAACAATGTAAGGATAAGGCAAAGGAATTAATGAACTGCCTTCAACGGGTTTATCTGCACTGCGTTGCAATACATTCCAAAGCTCTTCTATGTGTTCAATCACGTTGTCTTTTATATCTGTACGATAACCCGCTGCGGCAGATAATGGAATGATAAAATTATCTGCTACAAATTTTTTAATGCTTTCAGCCGGGGGATTGGTTATTCTTAATTTATCATAATCCGCTACAATCATTTCAGGCTCGCGGTTGGGAATGCAATCCACAAAAGTTTTATTGTCGGGAAAGATTTTTTTTAGCTGAACATCTTTAAAAAGATTTCCATATAAATCGTAGGGTGTTTGCATTAACAACATGTCCTGTATTTTTTTATAAGATGGAAAGTTCATGGCTTTAAATCAAATCACAGGCCGAAATAAATTAAACCGGGATTGCATAATATTTTATAAGCCTGATTTACATTTTTCGGTTGTTCATGTTGCCTGTTTTATCTTTACAGTATGCTTACACAGGATGAAATAAAACAACAGCTCGGCATTTATGCTGCAGATTTTATAAAGAATGATATGCTTATCGGCTTAGGCACCGGTACTACCGTATATTATCTCTTAAAGGAATTGGGAAAACGCAAACAGCAGGGCTTAAGTTTTACGGCCGTGTGTACATCACTTCAAACACAGGATATATTAAAAGAAGAAGGAATGGATTTTATTTCGCTGGATGACATCGACCGCTTGCAGCTTGCCATAGACGGCGCTGATGAAGTGGATAAAAACGGCAGCCTGATTAAAGGGGGAGGCGGCGCTTTACTGCAGGAAAAAATTGTGGAAGCAGCGGCAGATGAACTAATAATTATTGTGGATGAAAAAAAGAATGTGGAAACGCTCGGCGCTTTTCCATTACCGGTTGAGGTAATTACATTCGGCTGGAAACAGGTAAAGCAAAAAATTGAATCAACATACAATATAAAAACCCGGCTTAGAGAAAAAGATGGAAAGGTTTATTTAACCGATCACCGGCATTATATACTGGATTGCTTTTTTAATACAATACCTGATGCCAAACAATTAAATACTGCCCTTCACTTAATGCCTGGTGTTGTTGAAACGGGCTTGTTTGTTGGCATGGCCAATAAAATTATTACAGGTCATTCAGATGGCAGCATTACGGTAAGAGATATTTAAAACCTGCCCTTTATCAGCGATAGGATAAACAGGATTATAAAAATAAAGAACAGGATGCGTGCAATATCAGTGGCGCCTGCTGCAATATTGCCAAAACCGAAAATAGCTGCAACAATGGCTATCACTAAAAAAATAACTGTCCAGCGTAGCATAGCATAAGGTTTTAAGTGAATAATAAGTAGCCCATCTAAATACATACCAATATTTACAGGTTTTTGAAAATACACCCGTTGTATTTCTGTTATCTTTATTGCCAAACGCAACCAATGCAGAGAAGAAATTTTTTAAAGCATACATCTGTTGCCGGGTTAGTATTGTCTCCTGTTTTTAAAACATCATATTCCGTTGCTGCAGAAGAAAATATTCCGGAAAACAATATCGATGATTTTGAGCTGGATGAAGCCACCATCGATATGCTGCAGCAAGCCATGCAGTCCGGAAAATATACATCACTAAAAATAACGGAACTGTATTTAAAAAGAATAGAAGCCATTGATAAGAATGGGCCAAAACTCAATGCTGTAATTGAAATTAATCCCGATGCGTTAAAGATTGCCGTGACTATGGATGCCGAACGCAAAGCCGGTAAAATACGCGGCCCGATGCACGGCATTCCCGTGTTGATAAAAGATAATATCAATACAGGCGATAAGATGATGACAACTGCCGGGGCGCTTGCTTTGCAGGGCAATTATGTTGCTAAAGATGCCTTCATCGTCCAGCGATTAAGGCAATCGGGCGCAGTGCTGTTAGGCAAAACCAATTTGAGTGAATGGGCCAACTTTCGTTCAACACATTCGTCAAGCGGGTGGAGCAGCCGTGGCGGTCAAACGCGTTGTCCATATATTTTAGAAAGAAGTCCAAGTGGCTCAAGCTCCGGTTCGGGCGCCGCAGTTGCAGCTAATTTATGCGCAGTTGCCATTGGCACAGAAACGGATGGCTCTGTTGTTTCACCATCATCGGTTAATGGCCTTGTTGGTATAAAACCAACGGTAGGCTTATTAAGCAGGTCGGGCATTATTCCCATATCTGCAACACAGGATACAGCCGGGCCAATGGCAAGAACGGTAAAAGATGCAGCGATTTTATTAAGTGCATTAACCGGCATTGATGAAGAAGATGCCGTAACCAAAAACAGTATGGGCAAAGCACAAAAAGATTATACTGTTTACTTAAAAGAGGAGTCTTTGAAAGGCAAACGCATTGGCATTGAAAAAGCTTTTTTAGATGGTAACAAACAAGTGGTGGATATATATAAATCGGCTGTTGATATTTTGAAACAACAGGGCGCAGTTATTGTTGAAATAGAATTAAAGAAAACATTAAACGATTTAAGCGATGCAGAATTTACCGTGTTGCAATATGAGTTTAAAGATGGCGTGAACAAATATCTTTCCACGGCGAATGCAAAGGTAAAAACGCTGAAAGAGGTAATTGATTTCAATAAGCAGAACGAAGCCACAGCTATGCCATTTTTTAAGCAGGAAATATTGGAAATGTGTGAGGCCAAAGGCGATTTGAATTCGGGTGAATATAATATAAAGAAGCTTTATACAAGAACCTGTCATCTAGATTAATTATTGATAATATGCTAAGCGAGCATAAGCTTGATGCCATTTGCGGCGTTACCAACGGGTTATCGTGGTGCATCGATTTGATTAATGGTGATTATGATGTGGGGTTTTTTTATTCAACACCGGCAGCTATAAGCGGTTACCCGCACATAACGGTGCCCATGGGAATAGTGCATCATTTGCCCATTGGTTTATCGTTTATAGGTGGTGCTTATACCGAGCCTCAGCTAATTTCCATGGCGTATAGCTTTGAACAGGCCACCAAAAAAAGAATAGCGCCAGCGTTTATTGCCAACAGTATTTCCATGCAGGCCTGACATGCTTTATTGTTCGCTTTGTCAACATAAACTGTACGAAACCGTACAGTTTTTTTATTTAAATGTTTTCAAACAATTGGTTTTGAATATGTTTTTACAGTGGTACAACGGTTGAAATAAAACAGCCTTGTGTGATCAGGTAACCAGAAAATAATTTGTCAGACATCATAAATAGAAATTTATGTTTAAAAATTATCTGCTTCTTGCATTGCGGAATATGCGCAAAAACAAGCTGCATACTTTTATCAATATTGGCGGAATGACAGTGGCTTTTGGCTGCAGTATTTTTATATTGCTCATGGTACATTATCATTTTTCGTTTGATAAATTCCAGGAACATAAAAACAACATCTTTAAATTATACAATTATACTATCGGCCCCAATGGCGAAGAGTTTGGAACCAGTATGCCTTACCCGATAACGCCTGCATTAAAACAGGAAAATATCGGTATAATAAAGGCCACACGTATTAAAAACGGCGGCAAACTGGTACGTTATAAAGACAAGATGCTTGACATGAGTACCAGGCTGGTGGATGATGATTTCTTCAGCATGTTTAGTTTCCCGGTAGTGAGAGGCGCGCATGTTAATCCTTTAAGTGATTTGAGCAAAGCCGTATTGTCCGAAGATGCCGCAGGCAAATTGTTCGGCAAAGAAGATCCCATTGGAAAAACGGTTGAAGTAAAGCTTGGCGGCAATTGGAATAGCTTAACGGTTTCTGCCATTGTAAAAGATTTTCCAACTGCATCAACCATAAAATTTTCTTTACTAGCCAGGTCGGAAATTGATCCTGAATATGCTGCTGATAAAAATAACTGGGATAATCAAAGTCATGATGTATACGTGCAGATTGCCGGCAACACAACACAAAAACAGGTGGATACAAGATTAAGGAGTTTCTTAAGTAAATACAGGCCGGTCGATGCAGCGGATATGAAAAGGAATGGTTACAAACCTGATAATAGCGGCGATTACCGGAGCCTTCAGCTGGCGCCTTTATCGCAAATACATTTTATGCCGGCTATTAGCAATTCAAGCGCCGTGAATAAATCGTTTTTATATATACTGATCCTGATAAGCTGCGTCATTATTTTAATAGCCTCCTTCAATTTTGTAAACCTCAATGTTGGCCTTTCTTTTACGCGCACTAAAGAAATTGGTATTAGAAAATGTCTTGGTGCCGGCAGGCGCGAAGTGTGGTTGCAGGTATGGGGCGAAAGCTTTTTGATGATAGCTATTTCCATGCTTTTGGGCATGGGCGTTGTGATACTGTTGATACGCAATTTCAGCGCAACGTTTGATAATGTTTTACAACCCGGCATGCTGTTAAGCCCGGTTATTATTTTTATACTTTCTGCGCTTGTTATAGTAGTGTCGTTTATAGCATCAGGTTATCCTTCAGCCATTATGGCCAAATTAAAAACAGTGGAAGTTTTAAAAGGAAAAATAACTGTGAAGCGGCCCGGCGCATTGCGCAATGCTTTAATCGTAACACAATTTGTAATTGCAATTGTATTAATATGCAGCACTATCATTATTTTCCAGCAGTTTAATCACCTGCGCACAGCGCCACTGGGTTATAATACCACGTCAATTATAAGCATTCCTTTAAAGAGTGAGGAGAAAGGAAAAGATATAACAGCCAAAATGCGTTTATTGCTGTCATCACAATCATCCGTAATAGCCGTAAGCGGCGCCAGTTCCAATATTGGAGTAGGGGAAGATGGAAGCACTTCCACATCTGTAACCTGTTTTAGTTATGGCGACAAAACCATATGCGGGCAGGTGTTGGATGGTGATTTTGATTTCCTTAAAACACTTGGTATAAAACCTGTTGCAGGCCGCGATTTTTCCACGCAATATGCAGCTGATACTTCATCGCTTTCCGTTATTGCAACAGAAAGTTATATAGCACAGTTTGGTGAAAAGAATGTGG
>JAEWJV010000559.1 GCA_023386395.1 Bacteroidota bacterium | reverse complement strand
CGACAAGCCTGTATTATCAGCAAACAAAGAGAAACCGAATTTGTTTAGCAGCATTCCCGAGTCATTGCCAGCATCAGTGAGGCAACTGTATATAAATGAAACGAAGGTTAGGGATATATCAAAACTGGATCAATATAGAAGCCTCACACATTTTGATGGCTTCGGAAATAACATTGCGCAAATAACCATAAGTGATGAACTCCCTAACCTCATTTCGCTCGGATTAAGTAATAATGATTTGAATGTTACAGATCAGATAGAACTTTTCCCAAATCTTAAATATCTCTATATCGGCAATAACAGGATATCATTCTTCAAAAAAAATCTGAAAGATATTCTTCCCAATCTCGAAGTGCTGTATATGTATGGCAACTACATTACCAATATTTCCTTTCTTCAAGATCACCATTCAATTAAAAAACTTGACCTGAGCAATAATGAGTTAACAGATATTGATGTGCTTGAAGGCTTATTTAATCTTGAGCAACTTGAAATAGGGAAAAACCCGGCAGCAAGGGAAATGCCGAAGGAAATTTTGCAATCAAGAAAGGCGGCTGAAATAAGAAGCCTGATAAAAAAAATTTCATTGCCACAATTACTGATTGAAGACAGCAAGCCAAAAGAACAAAAGTTTTTAGACCTGGGAAATTGCGGGTTAACAGATAATTCTCCCGAGCTTAAATTACTTGCACAGTGCAATCATTTAACCGGCCTGAGCCTTGGAATGGCATATTATGATGAGGCAGGTAAATATATTGAAAGCAGCAACAAGCAATTAACTAATATTTTCAATGCCGTACCGGCTACTTTACCACCTGCACTCACTGAGCTGCAAATAAGAAATACTGTTATACAAAATATTTCCAATGTAAATCAACTGTCATCATTAACGCTGCTCGATTTAAGTAATAATAAAATAAGGAGCATTGAAAATATAGAGCAGCTCAATTCATTAAATGAACTGGCTTTGCATGGTAATGAAATTACAGGTATTGATAATGTTCAGTTTCCTTCCAACTTAAAAACCCTGCACCTGAGTTATAATAAAATCACCAGCCTTGAAGGAATAGAAGCATGCAAAAACCTGGAGAGCCTTATCATATATAATAATCAAATCAGCAAGCTGCAACCTGTAATAAAACTGCCCGCGCTAAAAACGCTTAACATACAAAGCAATCCTATTACAGATTGCCCTTCGGATGTATGGATAGATAACGATATTAGCCAGATAAGAGCTTATTTTAATGAAATGAGCGTTTCTAAAAACATCAGGACTTCGCCGGAGTTTCCAGAAGCATTTACTGCAGAAAAGATTGCTGCTGATGAGGAAATTCTTGATGTAAAACTTATTATACTTGGCAACAGCAATGTAGGCAAAACCAACCTGGTTAATTATCTCGAAAATGGAGAATGCCTTAAAAAAAGAAATTCAACACATGGATTTGAAGTGAAAAGATGGAAGCCTGATATTGTCAAATATCCGCAGTTAAAAAATGTTGAAGTAAGTATATGGGATTTTGGCGGTCAGGAATATTATCATGACACTTACAAATTATTTCTTAGTAGTAACGCTGTTTATGTGGTTATATGGAGTGCAGATTCTGATTTCAGTGATAAAAAAGAAGAGGTTTTACATGATGATAAGCCAAAACAGGTGATAGAACATTTTGAACTGGCTTATTGGTTAGATACTGTAAAAAGCTTTAGGAATGATATCAATAATACGCCCCTATTGGTTGTGCAAAACAAAGTTGATGACCTGCGGCAAAAAAGAAGGATAGCACAGGATATTCATTCAGAATATGGCATAGATGAATCATTTCACATAAGCCTGCTGAACGGCAGCACGCAACCTGATACAATACATGCAAGGAACCTGCAGGGCTTTACCGATTATTTAGCGGAACAACTGCATGAGCTGGCTATAAAAAACAAGCACGCACAATTTTCAGAAGACTTTAAATATATACGTCAGGAAGTATTAAACCTTAACGAAGAAGGCAAGCCTTCTATTTTTGGTAATGAAGATGAACTCTATATTGATAAGCAAACGTTTTATGATATATGCAAAAAAAGCAGGCCGGGCATAAATCCTGAACATTATCCTGTATGGCTTTACAACAGCGGCGCATTAATATATTTTGAAAAAAACAACTTGCTCAACGACCGGATTTTTATTAACCCACGAAAGCTGTCTGAAAAAATATATAATGTTTTAAACAACAATGTGCTGAAGAATTATGGAGAAATTCTGATAGATAATGACCTTAAAAAAAATCAGTTGATTATTGATGTAATGATAAGCCTCGGCATTTTATATCCCCATCCGGCCAAAAGCACCACGCATTACCTGGCGCCGCAATATTTGCCCGAAGATCATCCCATAGAAGACCTGTTTAAAATTGCATCTTCCAACGCCTGGCAGGATTCGTATTGGATAAAAGTGCCCATATTTTTTTATAAAAAACTCATGCATCATTTGCTGTTATGTTTTATTGCAGATGATAGTATTGAAGCCCGTTATTTCTGGAAAAACGGCATTATGATCTTAAAGAAAAATACTATCAATAACGGGCGGGTTGTTTTAATAAAAGGCTTATTTCCTTCAGAAAAGAAAGGTATAATACAAATTAGCGTGGAAGACAACAGCAGCGACCTTCAAAAAGAAATCTTTGAAAAGATATACAGCTTTACAATAAACAATAACGAAAATGCGCAAAGCACAGCAAACACTGATCAACAAAGTTATTTTTTGGAAAAACTGGAGTTATCAGTTGATAAAATGGAATATATAAAGTACAATCGTTTAAAGGAGCTTGCGGTTTCTTCAATTAATAATACCGATAACGAGTTGCTTAAGTTCAAACACATTGTTCCTTTTGAAGTAAAGGGCATAATACCTAAAAGCATATTTGTATCCTATTCTCATAACAACACCATCTGGCTTGCCAAAATCCGCAACCATCTTGCAGGCTTAAGAAGAAGCAATTACATAAAAGAATGGACTGACCAGGAGATTATGGCCGGTGATAAATGGGATTTAAAAATTAAAGAACAACTTAAAAAGGCTGATATTTTTATTTTACTGTTATCTGCGGATTTTATTGCCTCTGAATATATATGGCAAACAGAATTAAAAGAGGCCATACAATCTAAAAAAACAATCATTCCTATTTATATTGAATCATGCGATTTTACCGCATCGCCATTTATACAGGGAGAAAAAATAAGTGATTTTGAAATTGTGCCCAAGTATGCTAATTCTTTAAAACCTGTTAGCCTTTGGGCCAATGAGGCAGAAGCCCTGTCAGTTGTTGCAACAAAAATAAGGCAGGTAATAGAAGAGAAAGATAAACCGCAAAGAGGTATCTAATAAACCGCTGATGCAATCCCCGCTTTTTTCAGCAGGCAGAATCTGCTTCTTTTAAATAAACCGTAACGGTTTATTTAAAGGAAGCGTAGTTTATTTCAAAAATCTAAGCAAGTTTAACGTTATTGATGCAACCAGTTATACGAAAACCTGATTTTCGTCATTTTTTACGCTGTTGCAAAAAACTACATTCGCGCCCTTAAAAAAATTACATCAGTTGAAACGCACATTTAAATACTACCGGATCATGTTGGTTCGCCACGATTTATCCGCAGGCCTTTCGGTTTTTTTAGTAGCGCTTCCGCTCTGTCTCGGCATAGCTTTAGCCTCGGGCGCCCCGCTTTATGCCGGTCTTCTATCAGGTATTATCGGTGGCATTGTTGCCGGCAGCATCAGCGGTTCACAACTGGCTGTTTCAGGACCGGCGGCGGGGCTTACCACGCTGGTGGCATCATCCATTATTTCGTTTGGCGATTATAAAATTTTTCTGCTCATTGTAATTGTTGCAGGCGCTTTCCAGCTATTGCTTGGCTTGTTGAAATTAGGCGTAATTGCAAACTATTTTCCTTCTGCTGTAATCAAGGGAATGCTGGCAGCTATTGGCATTATTCTCATCTCCAAACAAATACCGTTGGCTTTGGGGTATGACAGGCCGGACTTCTGGACAACCGGTTTCCCCGAATTATTCTCGTCAAAAAATATTGCAGGCCATGTTTCAGAATTTAATCATCATATTACACGCGGTTCTGTAATAATTGCAATTGCATCGCTGGCAGTTTTAATTTTATTGCAGCAGCCATTTGCAAAAAAACTAAGCATAATCCCAGCGCCGTTATTTGCTGTAATCACAGGCATATTGATCAATGCGGCACTGAATGCCACCAATACTTTTCATCTTAAAACATCACAACTGGTAAATATCCCTTCCGATGTTTTTGCAAACATTTCGTTCCCGGATATTTCAAAAATATTTTCAGGTATTGAAATATGGAAAGATGGAATAACTGTAGGCATGCTCGCAACACTGGAAACTTTGCTGTGCATTGAAGCCATTGATAAATTAGACAGGCATAACCGCATAACGCCTGTAAACAGGGAGCTCGTTGCGCAGGGCATTGGAAATATAACCTGCGGTTTCCTCGGCGCCATACCCATAACTGCGGTGGTTGTACGCGGCTCGGCAAATGTGGATGCCGGTGCTAAAACAAAAATGGCTGCAATAACGCACGGCATTTTTTTATTGCTGGCCGTACTGTTTATTCCTTTTTTGCTTAATCAAATACCTTATGCTTCACTGGCAGCTATTTTGATGGTTACAGGTTATAAC
>JAEWJV010000423.1 GCA_023386395.1 Bacteroidota bacterium | reverse complement strand
GGAAATATCTGCCAGTGATCATCGGCATCTTTAGACTTCTGCGGTTTACGTGCATCTCCAAAAGTGCCAAACCGAATGGCGTCCTGTCTTCTGAAATTTTCCCAGGCAAGTTCGCGCCCTCTTTCCTTATATAAATTTGTCAACGTCATATCAGCCATAGTCCAGTCATGTGAAGCATCACCGCTATATGCCCTTTCCCTTACCTGGTTTACATAACCCAGGTCTGCTGCAGCAGCCGAGCCGCTGCGCAGGGCAGCTTCAGCCCGCATCAGGTAAACATCTGCCAGGCGATAGATAACCATATCATTGCTTTGGCTGAAGGATACACCTGATTCCGGAAAATATTTTACACTTCTTAGGCCGGCTAACCTGAACTTACCTTCTGCACTGCTGATCTGATCAAAATCGGGATAGAAAGAAAGATCAAGATTTGTTTGTACATCTTTAATTTTCAAATCAGCATCTTCACTGTAAGCAAGCATATTTATGTTTGGTGGATAAGTAACCTGCTCTTTAAATTGTTGCCCTATAATAAACTGGCCTGCACGCTGATCGTTATAGGTTCTGTAAGTGTTCTGGCCTTTAACTGTATATACGGAGGTAGTATCGAACAAGCTATAAAATTCTGCGTTTGTACAATAGCCGTTCCATGCGCCACCGGGTATGCCATAATTTTCGTCGTTATCATAATGCAATGTTTCCATTTGCCAGTTATTGTTGCCAATGTTTACATTATCAAAAGGCACAACAAAAATGTTTTCTTTTGAACCTTCATTATCTACAGAAAAATTATCAAAATAATTTGATTCGAGATTGTACTTGCCGGAAAGTATAACCGAATCGCACATAGCTTTTGCTTTTGCCCACTGTGGTGTGCCTGTATAAACTTCAGCATTCAAATACAGCTTTGCCAGGGTACAAAAAGCAGCATACTTTGTTACTCTTCCATAAGTTGATGTGCTTACATCTTCAGTTAAATACGGCAGGCTGTTGTTTATTTCAGAATCGATAAAATTATAAATATCTGCTCTCGGCGTATTGGTTAATGTGCTTGCATCTGTTTCAAAACTTGTTACCAACGGAATGTTGCCATATAAATCCATCGTCCAGTAATAATATAAAGCCCTTAGTGTTTTTAATTCTGCATTAATATTATCAATGTTTGCCGGTGCGGGATCTAAATTATTTACAACACTTAATATAAAATTTATTTTACCAATACCTGAATATAATTCGCCCCAGCAATCCTGCACCTGTGCTGTTGTTGCGGTCCAGGTATGTTGCCAAAGCTGTATCCATTGCCCGTCGGCAAGCCAGTCTGCGCCGCGTGCAGGCACAATCATATCATCACCGGGTATTTCTGCAAGATCATGATAATTGCCATCGGGCACATTAATCAGGCTTGCATAGGCAGGTGCAATACCTGCTGCAATTTGCTCAGGCGTACTCCAGAAATTCTGGTTCGGAACAACACTATATACTTCCTGGTCTAACTTGGTGCAGGAAAAAAACAGGGTTGCAATACCCGCCAGTAATAAAGTTTTATATGCTATACTTGAAAGTCTCATTGTTTGTAGTTTTTGCTGATTACTTATTTTAAAGTGATGTTTACGCCGAAAATAACAGAGCGGCTTCTTGGATAAAAACCAACCGTATTTACATTGCCATCAATGTAAGCCTGGTTACTGTCGCCTGTTTTTATTTCAGGATCAAGGCCTTTATAAGGCGTTATCACAAAAAGATTGCTGCCTGTTATATATACACGCAATGACTGAATGTTTTTCATTGGCTTGAAAGTGTAAGCCAGCGTTGCATTATCCAATCTTAAGTAAGAAGCATTTTCCAGCCAGTAATCTGATGGTGTTTGAGAACCTCTTATACCATTTGTTAAGCCTTCTTCGGTTATATTATTGCCAGGCAATCTTGAAATATTACTGGTTACATTCTCATAGTTATTAAATAGTTTCTGGCCCTGCACACCCCGCAGGAAAAAGTTGAATGACCAGTTATCGTACGTTAATGTGCTGTTGAAACCATAAGTAAAATCAGGTGTTGGATCAATGAAATTCTTTTTTGCTTCGCTGATGTTTGGCGTTGTTTTTCCATCTTCAGTATAATACAATTGATTGCTGTTTGATGAAGCTGCAATCGTATCGCTTAAGCCGGCAAATGCGGGCAAATAAAATACATAAGGTGTATATCCTACTTTAAGAAAACTAATGGAGTTGCCTTCATAACCACGACCCAGCGCATAGCCAACAGGCACAAGATCTGAAGAAATTTGTGTGCCGTTATAAGTGCCTGACAAGCTGGTTACTTTTGTTTTCACAAATGTAATTTGTGCACTTGCCGTCCACGTAAATCTTTTATTCTGAACCAATGTGCCGTTTAGTTGTATATCAAGCCCTTTGTTGGTAAGGCTGCCAACATTGGCAAGAATAGTAGGTACAAAATATGGAGGAACAGGAACGGAATAAGTAAATAAAAGATTCTTTGTTTTATCATTATAAACATTCACACTACCGCCCAGCCTGTTGTTAAACATAGAGAAATCAACACCTATATTTTTACCGATACGTTCTTCCCATCTTAAATCAGGATTAGCATTCTGATTAGGTGAATAAGACTGCGGATATTGATAGTTGGAACTGGAAGGATCATAATAGCGTGTACCGCCTGCAAGGGTAAGTAAAGTATTGTATGGCGAAATAGCATCCTGGTTACCAACAACTCCATAGCCTGCATTAATTTTTAACTCATTCAACCAGGAAATATTTTTCATGAAATTCTCCTGCGTTAAGCGCCAGGCAACAGATGCAGATGGAAAATTGCCCCAACGGTTGTTAACGCCAAATTTGGATGAACCATCACGCCTGAAACTTACAGTGGCATAATATCTCTGATCAAAATTATAAGCGGCCCTGCCCAGGAAAGATATCAGCTTAAAGCTTTCTTTATAAGAAGATATGGCATTATAGGTAGGATTTCCACCACCAAGATAATCTGAGCCCATGTCTTCTACCAGGAAATCCTGGCCCGATGCAGCAAAACTGTTATTGGTAAAATCGTTATACTCGTAAACACCGGTTAACGAAAGATTATGTTTGCCAAAATCTTTTAAATAATTTAGATGAATATCACCTTTATTGGAATTCTTATTGCCATTGGTTTGGCTGGCATTGTTGATATTATCAACCACGGCAAATGTTGGCTGAAAAAAGGCCGTTTGTAAATTGTTTCTTGAAATTGAACCCAACACTCCTATCCTTAATCCCTGTATCAGTTCATAATCCACGCGGCCAAGCATTTGTATCAAATATTCTTTGCCTTTATTGGTTTGTTCTATCTGCCGCTCAACGGGGTGCTGCATGTGATAACCTGAATAATGATAATAACTGCCATCATCATTATATACAGGATAGGTTGGCGGCGTTACATTAATAAATTCAAAAATGTTATAGTCAACGTATTTCCTGTTTATTTCATTACCCATCAATGAAACATTAACGGTAAGTTTATTATTCAACGCTTTCTGTTCTGCATTAAAACGAATACCCATTAATTCTTTTCCTGAATTAATTACGATACCATCCTGGTTCATATAATTTACAGAGCCGTTATAACTAAATCCATTGGCGCCACCTGTTATTGAAATGCTATGGCTTTGAGTGAAAGCAGTTCTTGTAATAGCTTTTAACCAGTCTGTATTGGCGCCGTGATCCAATTGATCAACCGTTTCCTGCGATACACCAGCATCAAGCGAGCCTTTTCTCCATTGATCCGCATTCAGCAAATGCAGGCTGCCGGCGAGTTTATCCATACCAACATATCCATTATAACTAACCTGCACTCTTCCTGCCGCACCTTTTTTTGTGTTGATGATGATTACACCATTGGCACCCCTTGAACCATAAATGGCGGTTGCGGAAACATCTTTCAAAACATCATAAGAAATAATGTCTCCCGGTGGAATAAGAGATATTTGATTGGGATCGTCCAAAGGAATTCCATCAAGCACAATTAAAGGCGTTTGGCCGCCGGTTAAAGACGTTTGACCACGCAACCTTATTACAACATTTTGATTCGGGTCTCCGCCAGGCTGGGTAATAACAAGTCCAGCTACCTTACCCTGTATCTGCTGCATCGGGTTTGAAATAACGCCTGTATTAAAATCTTTTGATGAGATATTGGCCACAGCGCCGGTAATATCTTTACGCCTTGCAGTGCCATATCCTACAACCACAACGTCATTGAGTGATTGTACGTTCTCCTGTAAAACAACGGTTACTGAACTTTTACCATCTACAGAAATTTCCTGGTCAGAAAATCCAACTGAACTTACAATAATTGACTTGATGTTTTCAGGCATTTTAATACTGAAATTGCCATCAGCATCTGTTACTACGCTGGTTAAAGTTCCCTTGGCAGTAACTGTTACAGAAGGTAATCCTTCGCCTTTTTGATTAGAAACTTTTCCGGATAATACGTTTTGCCCAAAACCCACAATAGAAATGAGTAAAAAAACAAAAAGCAAACCTAAGTGGAGATTCAATTTTTTAATGAGCATACAATCAATTTGGTTTGTTTAAAATTCGTAACAAGCGAAACAGTACTGGTACATACTGGTTCACAATATTAGAGCAAATTTTGTTATTCAAAAAAATTTATTTTTTGAACGGAGCATTATTATGCCAGTTTGAAGCGGAAATGTTTTTCAGATAAGAAATAAACAATTACGTGTTTACAGAAGTTGGAGTATTGAAAAAATAAAAATTAGCAAAGCGTTAAAAACATTTAAGCGCCTGGCCTGTAAATTTCAGTTGTCCGCAGTGTTGTTT
>JAEWJV010000403.1 GCA_023386395.1 Bacteroidota bacterium | reverse complement strand
AATGTTCTTAACCGTTTTACGTGTCTTTTCAGATTCGGCTTTTGCTTCTTTCTTAGCTGTTTCCTGTTCTGCAACTTTTACCTGTTCCCATATTTTGGTATGGCTTACAAGAATACGCTTTTCATTGCGGTCAAATTCAATCACCATAAATTCTGCAGTTTCATCTGCAACCAGGCTTTTGCCGTCTTCTTTGATTAAATGACGGTTAGGTGCAAAACCTTCAAGGCCGTAAGGTAACTGAACAATAGCACCGCGGTCATCTTTACGAATGATAGTTCCTTCATGCACGCTGCCTACAGCAAATGTATCCTGTAAAGCAGTCCATGGGTCTTCTTCCAGTTGTTTATGACCAAGCTGCAATTTGCGGTTTTCTTTATCAATGGACATTATCAGTACATCAATATCTTCTCCTGTTTTTGTGTATTCACCAGGATGGTTGAAACGTTTCAGCCAGCTTAAATCACTGATGTGGATCATACCGCCGATACCCGGTTCAAGCTCTACAAACACACCATAAGGAGTAATGTTTTTAACAACGCCTTTGTGCCTGCTGCCTTCAGGGTATTTTTCTTCGATATTATTCCATGGGTCTTCTGTAAGCTGCTTGATGGAAAGGCTCATTTTACGTGATTCTTTATCCAGCGTTACCACTTTCGCTTCATGCTCATCACCCAGTTTGAAAAATTCTTTTGCATTGATCGGTGTGTTAGCCCATGTAATTTCACTCACATGCACCAAACCTTCAACCCCGGGAAGGATTTCAAGGAAAGCACCGTAATCTTCAATGTTAACTACTTTGCCTTTTACAACAGCACCTTCATGTATAAATTCAGGCAATACATCCCAGGGATGTGGGGTAAGCTGTTTTAAACCCAGGCTGATGCGTTTCTTATCATCATCAAAATCAAGTACAACAACCTGCAGTTTCTGATCCATCTTCACTACTTCGCTTGGATGAGAAATTCTGCCCCATGAAATATCCGTGATGTATAGTAAACCATCTAAGCCGCCAAGATCCATAAATGCGCCAAAGTCTGTAATGTTCTTAACAGTGCCTTCGAGCACCTGGCCCTTTTCAAGCTTGCTGATGATTTCTGCACGCTGTGCTTCAATATCGCTTTCAATTAATGCTTTGTGTGATACAACGGCGTTCTTAATGGCTTCATTAATCTTAACAACCTTGAACTCCATTGTTTTGCCTACAAACTGATCGTAATCAGTTACAGGTTTAACATCGATCTGAGAACCAGGCAGGAATGTTTCGAGGCCAAATACATCTACAATTAAGCCGCCCTTTGTTTTGCTGGTAACAATACCGGTAACCACTTCGCCTGTTTTGTGCACTTCAACAATGCGTTCCCATGCACGAAATACACGCGCCTGTTTACGGCTGAGGTGAAGGTTGCCATCGCGGTCTTCTTTTTCAACCACCATAACTTCCACAACATCGCCTACTTTAAGATTGGGATTATCGCGGAATTCGTTGAGCGATACAAGGCCATCTCTTTTAAAACCGATGTTTACAACAACATCTGTTTTGGTAAGGCCTACAACTGTTCCGTTTACAATTTCACCATCTTCAATGGTAACAAAAGTGTTTTCGTAAACCTTGTCGTACTTTTCTTTTTCTTCTTTGCTGTAGTTTGTAACATTACGTTTGTCAACGCTCCAGTCAAAATCATCGTGCGCTGCCAGCTTTTCTTCTACAGGCTGGGGAAGTGTTTCTGCAACAGTGTTTTCCACTTCGGGCTGGGTTTCGGTTTCAGAAGCTGGATCTTCTGTTACAGGTGCATTTGTTGTCGCTGTAGTTGCTTCTGCCTGCGGGGCATTGGCAGACTCCTGTGCCTCAGCGTTTGTGTTAGGAATATTATTTTCACTCATAATAAAAACCCGTTGTTTTAAATCGGGGCGGCAAAAGTAAGTAAAATGCAGTAAAAACACGTATTTGCAACGGGCCTGTTTGTTAATGAATTCTTTAAGAGAACCGAAGTTATGGCCGGATGAGCCGGGCAGAAAAGCTCAATAACCAATGCTCATTTTATTCCTTCTAATGGAGTTGTATGTTGAATATTGATATTATACAGGATTATGAATGAATGTAATTGTGTAAATGTTCAATCGTTTCCTTTTGTGTGAGAATGGTTTCTTTAACCACGTCGTTAATAGATACAATGCCGGCAAGCTGCCCGTTTTCTATAACCGGTAAATACCGGATATTTTTTGCAGACATCAGCTCCATACAATGTTCTACAGTATCATTTTTTACCACAGACGGATAACCGGTATCCATTATTTCACCCACCGTGGTTTCGCTGGAAGAGCGGCCTTTAAGAATTACTTTACGGGAATAGTCACGCTCCGTCATAAGACCAATAAACCTGTCGTTTTGAGATATGGCCACAGA
Source organism: Bacteroidota bacterium (assembly GCA_023386395.1). Taxonomy (GTDB): domain Bacteria; phylum Bacteroidota; class Bacteroidia; order Chitinophagales; family Chitinophagaceae; genus Parafilimonas. Next base: position 6,720 of record JAEWJV010000403.1, on the reverse strand, counting down.
ACCGATGTTCTTATCAGCCATTAATTTCAGAGCGTCTATCACAGTTAATTCGGATTGAACCGTTTCAACATGACTGCCCTTGCGTTTCAATATGTCAGCAACGTTTTTCATAAGGATAAAAATACAAAATTCTGTGAAAGTTTCCCCATGAAAAATCAGCCGCTATTTCTTATTTTTTTGCTGGTCTTTCATCTGCTGCACTTTCTTTTGCGTTTCCAGCATTTTCTCATACTGTTCCTGCCATTTGCTCTTTTGCTTTACCTTTTTGGGGGCTTTGCGGCGCTCGTGCATATCAGAAAGAATTTTATCATGGTCAAGAATATAGTTCTGTATAACGAACTGAATGCCTAATGTAATAAGGTTTGAAACCGTATAATACCAGGTTAATGCAGCTGGCAATGAATTAAAGAACAACAGCATGAATATGGGATAAACATAAGGCATGTATTTTAACGCAGGGTTATTAGGGTCCTGCGGCGTCATATTCATATTGTAGATAGAAATAAGAAAACTGGTAGCCACGGCAAGCAGCGCAAACAAGCTGATATGGTCGCCTATAATGAAAATTTTACTGCCAAACTGCACCAGTATATCATAAGTTGATAAATCATCCGACCAAAGGAAAGGCTGGCCTCTCAAACTTATATTGGAGTTAAAAAAACTATACAAGGCAAAGAATATTGGGATTTGCAATATTAACGGCAAACATCCGCCCAATGGATTAGCCCCTGCTTCGCGGAAAAGCTTCATTTGTTCCATGGCAAAGCCTTGCTGATCTTTTCCAAATTTCTTTCTCAGTTCGTCTAATTCCGGCCTCAGCAGTTTCATTCTTGCACCACTTTTATAGCTCTTATAAACAAGCGGCGATGTGATTAGCCTGATAAAAATCGTAAGCAAAGCAATTACCCATCCATATACGGAAATAAAGCCTGCAAAAAAGTTGAACACAGGCATTATAATGTATTTATTAATGGGCCTCACAAAGGCATAAAAATCCCGGCCAAGGTTTACGATGCCATCCATTTCAGGAGCAGCGTTTTGTAGGGCTTTATAATCATTCGGGCCAAAATACAATTGCATGGGAATATTAATATTGGCCGAAGCAGGTACCTGCATTTGCAATGTGGCATCAACCAAACCTATCACCTGTGTTGTATCTGTGCTGCGTGCCCAATGCACTTCGCCCCCTTTAAAGTTATCTTTGGCAATAAGGGCAATATTGAAAAACTGTTGTGCAGCGCTAACCCATTGCACCGGCTTTTCAAACTTGTGTTCTGTTTTGGATGATATATAATCGAAATCATTTCCCTCGGAAAAGCAAACATTTGACATGCGACGCTCATACTCAGCCGATTTTTCAACCTGCATCAACTGGGAAACAAAATGAAAATTAAGTGTGTTATTGGTTATAAGGCTTTGTGCACCCGCCAGCGATATATTCCAGTCAATTAAATAACTGTCTTTTTTTATTGTGTATTGATGAACAATGCCTGCACCCGCCGAATCTATTAATTTAAACTGAACGGTTTGGCTGCCATCGGCATTTGCTACAGGTTTTTCTGCAACAAAATCCATTTCTGAGGTTGAAGCTGATTTATTAGCGCCCGTATTTATAGCATAGCTGATACCATCTTTATCGCTTTCTCCCAGTACAACCTTACCGCCGGTTTGCGAATTATACTGCTTTAATTCAATGTATTTTACTGTTCCGCCTTTGGTAGTAAATACAGCTTTAATAAGATTATTCTCAACAGTAACCAGTTGCTCCGGAATGCTGGCAGCTTTGGCAAAATTGCCTGCAGCATTTGTCTTGCCTATAGAATCGGCGTGAAGGGAATCGAATTTTAAAGCAGCTTTTTGTTCGGGTGTGATCTTATTAATGGAATCAATACGCAGGGAATCCTGAATGTGTTTTTGATTTGTTAGATAAGCTTGTTGTTGTTTGTTCGTGTACCAGAAAAAAACAAAAAATAAAACAGCAAGTATAACTATACCAATAATTGTATTCTTATCCTTCATATAAAAAAATAAGCGGCAAAGGTAACAGATTGGGTAATTGCAGGCAAAGCGAAAAGCAAAAAGTAAAAATTAAAAAAACTTTAAACTTTAATGGAAAACATTCAAAATTATCTAACCTTTCTGCCCTTCCATTTGTAAGTACCAAATGTGCCCAGCCATCCGGAAATTACAGTATATAAAATATGAAAGGGTTGCATAAGCACAAACGAAAGCATTAACCGCTGCAGCGAATAAAATTTTGAGACTTTATACATAAAAGGCATTTCCAATAATGCCTTAACAAGAATGAAGGACAACCACACTAAAAATAATTGCGGCCTGAAAAAACAGGCTATAAATAACACGAGTAAAAAAAGGTTCACAAAATAAACCAGCAGCAATACCCAGAAAACACGTTTGTCTTTATAACTGGTTGCTTTGCTCGCCCAGCGTATGCGTTGATTTAAAAAACTTTTCAAACCGGGCATGGGCGGTGTTTTCACAATTATTTTATCGCTGAATAAATAGCCTATGTTTTCAGGATACTTTGTTTTTATTTTATGCATCAGCAGCATATCGTCGCCGCTGGCAATATGATCGGCATTTTTAAAGCCATCCACTTCATAAAAAACTGATTTTTTATAGGCGAGGTTAGCGCCATTGCACATGCTGTGCGCGCCCGCATAAACCGACGCCGCCGTTATGCCCTGCAGGCTTAAGAAATCAAGACATTGAAAAATATCAAGAAAGGAATTATTGCAGGTGAACATTACCGGTGCGGCTATAAAGACACGGTTATTTTTTTGAATATAGGAGTTGAATAAATGCAGCCATTGCTGCGGTACGGTGCAATCTGCATCGGTGGTAATGATCCATTCATATTTACTTTGAGCGATAGCCAGTTCAATCGCTCTTTTTTTATAGGAATTGATTGTTTCAGTAATAATATTTTTTAAGCTGATGATTTGAATGTTTGCATGCTTTATTTGCAAAGCATGAACAATTTCAGGCGTACTGTCTGTTGAAAAATCGTCAGCCACTATTATTTCAAATAAATTTTCAGGATAATTATTGTCAAGGATTGAGCGGATGCAATTTTCAATATTTTCTTCCTCGTTGCGGGCCGGAATAATAACCGTGAACCTTGTTGCAGGCTTTATAACCGTTGCATTAAAAATTCTGAGTTTACCAAACCAATACAAATAAAGATTTATGAGCAAAAGATAAAGGCAAAGCAGCGTGGCAGTGATATAAATAAAATAAGTGAGCAACTGCATATAACCCGCAAAGAAAACTACAATCAGTGATTCAACAATGCAGCAATTTCATTTGCATATTTTTCTTTCATTAACTGGTGACCCGCATGTATAATTTTTATGCAGATATTTTTTGCATCCCTAAAAACACCTGCGCGTTTACTGAGAATAACGGGATCGTACTCTCCGAATAAAAAATTCAGTTGAATATTATAAGCACCGCACAATTGTTTTATATATTGAAGGTTAGGCTTAAACCTGCGCATAAATGTCCAGCGTTTATATAAAAGCATTCTTTCTTCCTCTTTATCCAAATAATAATGTATGAATTTTATCATGCTTTTATTAAGCAGTTTTAACCCGGCGATTGTATTAACCGTTTTAAAAAACCAGCCGGGATTTTTCATAGTATAGGCAAAGGCTTTATTCCCCAAATGTGTTTGTGTAGTTAACCGGTACCAGATATTCTGATGCAAACCATCGGGCGCAACCAATGCTGCCGTTTCAATTTCATCCGGCATTTTTTCTATTAAATGCATAGCAACCCGGCCGCCCATGCTGTAGGCAAGCAATGAAAATTTTGTATTGGTTAAATGTATCAGCCTTATAATAGCAACCAGGTCATCCGGCATAAAGGGCGCTTCTTCGTTCCATTGGGTTTTGCCATGAAAAGGACAGTCAATAGCGTACATAGTATAATCATCGCCAAGGCTTTTGTGCAAAAAAGCAAATGAATACCCGTTTTCTCCATAACCGTGAAAACAAAACAATGTTTTGGCGCCTTTGCCAAAAACATAATAATGAATAAGGGAAGCTTTATATGCCAGGAAATGATGCTGCATGAAACGCTTTACATCTTAACAGAAAAAATTATTTTGAATACGTTGATAATGTGCTAAAGATATATAATTTTGAAATAGTTGCATAAACAACTATATGTCGGTAAACCAGTTTAAAAGAGGAGAACTATACAGCGTTATTAATGGAATGGCCAGTACGGCGGTTGCAAGGCGGTTACAAAAAAACCTGCGCAGTGCAGGCATCGATATTACAATTGAACAATGGACGGTGCTTTATCATTTATGGAAAGAAGATTGTTTAAGCCAGCAGGAATTATGCAACCGCACTTACCGGGATAAACCAAGCATTACAAGATTAATTGATAAGCTTGAAAAACAGAAATTATTAAAAAGGGCATCGCATAAGAATGACAAGCGCATTAACCTTGTTTGTTTAACGGATGCCGGAAGGGCTTTGCAAAATGTAACCCTTGAACTGGCCAGTCAAACGATGGATGAAGCGCTGCAGGATGTGAACAAAGATGAAATTGAAGTTGTAAAACGGGTGCTGCAAAAAGTATATGATAATCTGACTTCGTGAACCCGTTATTGCTGAATGGATTTAAGGGCATAAGATGATGAAGTGGCTAATATAAATTAAAAGGTATGAAACAGAGGACTAAAACTGAATAGCGTGCCTGCAAGTACAAGGGAGTGACACAACGCAGTTGAGCAGGGTTTCAAAAGCCGGCAACAAAATATTTATCAATAAAATTAATATCATGGAATCTGTGGCAAATAAAACCATATTAAAAGGCGGCGAATGGCTTATTAAAGAAAGCAGCCCCGGCGATATTTTTATTCATGAAGATTTTAGTGAAGAACAGCAAATGATAATGGACATGTGCAGCCAGTTTGTACAAACGGAAGTGCTGCCCATTATTGACCGTATTGATAAACTTGAACCGGGCCTTATGCGCTCTTTGCTGGTTAAAGCCGGTGAGCAGGGTTTATTGAGCACTTCTTTTCCTGAAGCGTATGGCGGTCTTGCAAAAGATTTTATAACATCAACCATTGTTAACGAAGGGCTGGGCAGCGGCTTTTCATTTTCGGTTGCCATTGCAGCACATACCGGCATTGGCTCGCTGCCTATTTTATATTTTGGAACGGAAGATCAAAAACAAAAATATATTCCGAAGCTTGCCACCGGCGAGTTCATAGGCGCATATGGCTTAACCGAACCCGGCAGCGGCAGCGATGCGCTTGGCGCTAAAACAACGGCGCGTTTAAGTGAAGATGGAAAATATTATTTATTGAATGGCCAGAAATGCTGGATTACCAATGGCGGTTTTGCAGATGTTTATACCGTATTTGCCAAAGTGGATGGCGATAAGTTCACGGCCTTTATCGTTGAGCGCGGTTTTGAAGGTTTTACGCAGGGGCCCGAAGAACATAAAATGGGCATTAAAGGCTCTTCTACTGTGCAGTTATATTTCCAGGATTGCAAAGTGCCTGCTGAAAATGTGTTGGGTGAAATTGGCAAGGGCCACATTATTGCTTTTAATATTTTAAACATAGGCAGGCTGAAGTTATGCGCCGCAACCAACGGCGGTTCCAGAAGGGCATTGAATATGTCGGTGGAATATGCCATTAACCGGGAACAGTTTAATACGTCTATTTCGAAGTTTGGCGCTATAAAAGAAAAATTGGCCAACATGGCCATTAGTTTATGGGCAAGTGATTCTGCGCTGTACAGAACGGCTGCATTGATTGAACAAAAGCGCGAAGAACTGGAAGCATCCGGCAAAACGCATGAACAGGCCTTGCTTGGCGCTGCCGAAGAATATGCCATTGAATGTGCGATATTAAAAGTGTTTGGCAGCGAGGTACTGGACCTTATTTCCGATGAAGGTGTGCAGATACATGGCGGCAATGGTTTCAGCGATGAATATTTAATATCGAAGGCTTACCGCGACAGCCGCATTAACCGCATTTATGAAGGCACCAATGAAATAAACCGTTTGCTTATTTTAGATATGACATTAAAACGCGCCATGAAAGGAAGGCTGGATTTAATGGGGCCTGCCATGAGCGTTGCCAACGAATTGATGAGCATTCCCGATTTTGGTGATGATGATGAAACACCATTCAGCGAAGAGAAAAAACATATCATCAACTTTAAGAAAGCCATTTTAATGGTGGCGGGCGCAGCCGTGCAAAAGCTGATGATGAATATTGATAAAGAGCAGGAGATACTGATGCATATTGCTGATATGGCCATTGATACCTTCCTGGCAGAAAGTTGTTTGCTTCGGCTAATTAAACTTACTGAAAAGAATGGCGAAGCCAGTGTGGGTGTTTTGAAAGATATGGTTGATTGCTTTATTTATGATGCGGCGGACCGCATGAATAAAAATGGCAAAGATGCTTTGAATGCTTTTGCCGAAGGCGATGAATTGCGTATGATGCACATTGGCTTAAAAAGATTTACAAAAGTTCAGCCGTATAATTCCAAAGCTGCCAAAAGAAGGATTGCAGATAAGATGATTGCCGATAAGCGGTATGCATTTTAAAACTGATTTTAATGGCGTAAACATGCCATCCGGAAAATCCTGGATGGCATGTTGCGTTTTACAAACCCTATCCTAAAAATTCAGGATGCCATTCGACAGTTTACAAACCCTATC
>JAEWJV010000401.1 GCA_023386395.1 Bacteroidota bacterium | reverse complement strand
ACCATCATGATCTTTATTATGATAAGACTTGATGCAGACAGGCAGATGGTATTGCGTTAGTTTATAACTTTTGTTTACTATTGAAGCTGAACATTTGACGGTTCACGCCGGGGATTTACAATGAATGCTGATTTTTACAATACTATAAAAGAACCATCAACCGCAGAGTTTAAAGACCGGGGCAGTAAATTTCTTGCCTTTGCCTATTCAATTAATAGTATTGATGATTTTAAAAATTATCGTGCACAATTAAGGAAAGATCATCCAAAAGCTAATCATCATTGTTTTGCCTACAGAATTGGAACAGATGGAAATAATTTCCGCGTAAGCGATGATGGCGAACCTTCCGGCTCCGCAGGCAGGCCAATCCTCGGGCAGATAGACAGCCGTGAATTAACTAATATATTAATTGTTGTGGTTCGATATTTCGGCGGTACATTATTAGGTGTTCCTGGTTTGATCAACGCGTATAAAGCATCCGCAGCGTTTGCATTGGAACAATCCGTTATCATACAAAAACCTGTTTTAATTCCTTACCGTTTGCAGTTTGATTATATGCTGATGAATGATGTAATGAAATTGATAAAGCAATACGATTGTGCAATATTTAAACAGGAACTGCAATTGTTTTGCCTGATAGAAGCCGGCATTCCAAAAAACAAACATGGAGAAATGCTGAAGATGATGGAAGATATAAGAGGGTTGGAAATAAGCAGGATCAATCAATAATGTTTTCATTTGTCAACTGCTAAACCAATCTTATCCCAAACACATCTTTCAATGCTTTTTTAGCTGCATGATAACCATTCATGCCATGTACGCCACCGCCAGGCGGTGTGGAAGCAGAACAGATATATAAGCCCTTCGCAGATGTTTTATAAGGCGATAGCCGCAAAGCAGGCCGCGTAAATAATTGTGATATCAAAGGTGCACCGCCATTAATATCGCCGCCGATGTAATTTGCATTATATGCCTGCATGGCTGCAGCATTCATTGCATGTTTGGCAAGGATACAATCTTTAAATCCTGGTGCAAAACGTTCAATTTGCTTTTCAATTGCACCAGTCATATTTCTATCCGATCCATTTGGCACATGGCAATAAGCCCATGCCGTGTGTTTGCCTTGCGGCGCCCTTGAAGCATCAAACAAACTTTGCTGCGCCAGTAATACAAAAGGCTTGTCGGCATGTTTACCATTCCATACAAGCGCTTCGCCTAAAGCAATTTCTTTCATCGAATTTCCTATGTGCACAGTGCCTGCCTGCCTGCATTCCGGCGCAGTAAATGGTATGGGTTCCGATAAAGCAAAATCAATTTTATAAACACCCATGCCATATTTAAAATTGTTTAACTGCTTTGTGTATAAAGATGAAAACTTATTACCTGCTATCTGCAATAGTTGCTTTGGCGATATATCAAATAAAACAGCATGGCTTGAAGGAAGCTGCTGCAAAGAGCTGACATTAAAACCCGTTTCAATTTTGCCGCCAAGTGAAGTATAATAGGCCGCCAGCGCATTGGCAAGTTGCTGAGAGCCGCCTTTTATTAAAGGCCATCCTTTATAATGTGCTGCCATCATCAGCACCAATGCAATAGCCGATGTAGCGGTTTTGGAAAACGGCAGCATTGAATGCGCGGCCATCCCTGCAAATAACCCTTTGGCTTCTTCTGTTTTAAATGCTTTAGACAATACTGTCGCAGGCTGAAGCGCCTTCAATCCAAAACCTGCCATGATCAAAGGGTGCTTTGGAAATTTGAACGGGCCTAAAATAAACGGTAATATCTTATCACAATTTTTATATAAAGGCGTTACCAGTTTTTCGTAAACACTTCCATCAATGCCTAAGCTTTCAATTGTTTTTTGTATGGATTGATACAACACTGCTGCTTTGTTATTATCGAAAGGATGTGCAGCAGCAATTGTTGGCTCAATAAAACTTAACCCAAACTCAAACAATGGCAGGCTGTTAAAGAAAGGAGAGCTTGCTGCCATGGGCTGAATAGCAGAACATACGTCGTGCATAAAGCCGGGCAACGTAAGCTCTGCCGACCGCATACCGCCGCCAACCGTTGCCTTGGCTTCAAGCAATAATGTGGAAAGGCCCTGTTGCTGCAAGGTAATAGCAGCAGCAAAACCATTTGGGCCCGAGCCAACAATTACGGCATCAAAATCTCTTTTAATCAAAATATTTAAAGCTGTTTAGCAATGCTAAGTTAACAGCAGAATGATAAAAGGTAATTTTTACCTTCATCTATTATTCAGCAATGTAATCATGGTTGATGGAAACAACGTACAGAAATCATAAACCAACTTCTTTTCCATCCGCATTTAACTCAACACAAAGCTATTGGCTTACACGCTTTGTAATACTGCGGTTGCTGGGTATAATTTATGCCATTGCATTCCTGGTTGCTATCAATCAGATCATTTCTTTAATTGGTGAAGACGGTTTGCTGCCAATAGGCAATGCTGTTGAAATGATCCGCAAAGCCATTGGCTCAGCAGAAGGGTTTATTCATTTGCCTTCCATATTCTGGTTTAATCATTCTGATGGCATGTTGCTTTTTATTGCATGGCTTGGCTTCATACTTTCCTGTATTGTAGCTGCAGGATATGCAAATGCCATCATGCTTTTTGTGCTTTGGTTTTTATACATGTCGTTTGTGCATCTCGGGCAGGACTGGTATAGTTACGGATGGGAAATACAATTACTTGAAACGGGTTTTCTTTCCATCTTTCTTTGCCCGTTAATTAATATGAGGCCATTTCCAAAACAGGCGCCGCCATTTCAAATAATCGTATTGTTCCGATGGCTGATATTCCGCATCATGCTTGGTTCAGGTTTAATCAAAATACGTGGCGATGAAATATGGCGCAACGGCACAGCTTTATATTATCATTTTGAAACGCAACCAATACCAGGGCCTTTAAGCAGGTGGTTTCATTTTTTGCCACACAGCATTTTAAAAATTGGTGTATGGTTTAATTTTCTTGCAGAATTGATAGCACCGCTGTTTGCATTCTGGCCCAGGACAGCGAGGCATATTGCAGGTGTAATTATAGTGTTGTTTCAACTGAATATTTTTATCAGCGGCAATCTTTCTTTTTTAAACTGGCTTACCATTATTCCTGCGCTCGCCTGTTTTGATGATGGGTTCTGGAGTATAATATTACCGCGCAAACTTGTTGAAAAAGCCAAAGCTGCCAAGGCGGATTGCAGGCCATCAAAACCCATGCAAGCAACGGCCTGGATTGTAACTATTGTTGTAATTTTTCTTAGTGTTGGGCCGGTAATTAATTTGTTTTCTTCCAAACAAATAATGAATATTTCATTCGACCCGCTTGATCTTGTAAATACTTATGGCGCTTTTGGCACGGTTGGACAGGAACGTTATAATGTGATTTTTGAAGGCACATGGGATAATGATTCAAGTGATAAGGCCAACTGGCGACCTTATATTTACAAAGGCTTGCCTGTTGAGTTAGATGAACGGCCGCCGCAAATTGCACCTTATCATTTAAGGTTCGACTGGCAGATGTGGTTTGCCTCTATGTCAACTGCTGATCAATATGCATGGACGTATAATCTTGCCTGGAAGTTATTGCAAAATGATGCCAGTGCGGTCGGTCTTTTTGCTAAAAATCCTTTTAAAGATAAACCGCCAAAATATGTACGGGCTGTGTTATATAAGTATGCTTTTGCAAAACCCGGTAATACGCAAAAGCGTTGGTGGAGAAGGGAAAAACTGGGATTGTGGATGCCTGCTTTATCTGTAAACAATCAACAGTTAATTGAATATTTAAGAAGCGAAGGCTGGCTCAGGTGATTGTTATTTTTCTGATTACAGGAGTACACAATGTAAAGATCAATATTCAATACCCAGGTATTTACATTCTTCAAATGAACATTGCATCTGCAGTGGAACCCGCTAATCAACCCAATCAACTTTCAAGCTTCTTTTCAATAAGCCAGTGATGGCCAAAGGGATCAACTACCGTTCCCTGCCTGTAATTATATTCATAATCCTGAACAGGGCTTAATTCTTTTGCACCGGCATCTATAGCTCGTTTTGCAACAGTATGCGGGTCATCCACAAAAACGCCCACGATCACTGTAACAGGGTCTGCTGCTTCTGCATTAAGCGGGTATTGTTTTGTTGGCTCATGTATATGAAATATAGCGCCATCGAAAGAAAGTTCTGCAACATGCACACTGCCGTCATCGTTGCTCCATCGCCGTAATTCTTTTATGCCAAAAGCCTGTTCATAAAAGATGATAGCAGCAGCACAATCTTTAATAATAAGCTGTGGTGCAAAAAAAGTGGAGGAGGTTTTTGACATAATCATAGCTTTAAAATAACGCAAGAAATAAGTAATATAAAGTTACCCTCTTCTGCAACACTATGCTGCGCAAGGTTCAAATTAAATTTTTTCCTGTTCTGTAACAGGTTCCTTTAAATAACCCGATCAATTGCTTATGCTGGTTCTTTATTTCAACAAGATAAACACCTGTATTTTTTCCATTGCGTATTTCTTTGGCTTCAGCAATCAATACATCATCAACATAAACAGGCTTTAAAAATGAAATTGCTGTTTCTAAAGCCAGTGATAAATTATTACGGCTGTTGCAGGCAAAGGCAAACGCACTGTCGGCAAGTGAAAAAGCAATGCCGCCGTGTACTACATTCAGGCCATTCATCATTTCCTGTCTTACCAGCATTTTTATTTTACTATAACCTTCACCCGATTCTATTAGTTCAATGCCCAGCCATTGGCTAAAGCTATCTTTTTGCAGTACATGTTTAATGATTGATTGCGGTGTAGTTGTTTGCATGCAGCAGTATTTTAATAAAGTGAATATATAGAACAATTACATGTACTCAAAGCGCACTTTTTAATTCAGCTTATTTAAATATCCTGCTTATTAACTTTCCAATCTCCACAAAATCGGAGTGATTACTTACAAGCCTCACTTCCATATCGTCCTCAGGCGATACAGTATAAGGATAGATGAGCAAATAATTTTTATCAGCAAAATACCTGTTAAGCATTTCGGGAAACCTGCGCATCTGTGGCAGGTATGACCTCATGCCCCGTTTAGGCATTAGTACGATCAGGCCTTCATCGTCATCTACGTTGTTGGCCGTTTTTTCTACGTCGGACCATTTTTCCACGGGGTTAAATTCCGCTTCAATATTGGCCTTTTTAATAATGTTTTTAAGGATGCTGAGAATATCGGGTGATGAATAAAACTCCATTAACGCACCTGAATTGCGTGCTATATTCCAAACCCTCAGCAAGGCATAAAAGAAACCTGGTTCTGTATCAAATTTTGGCGGAATAAAAACAATATATTTTTTTATGGTTGAGATGGGCTGCGCCGCATGATAGATCAATACATTAATGGTTTGGTTTTGCAAATAGCCGTTATATAAATTATAAGCAAACGATGCAGAGAAACCTTTATCTTCTTCAAGTCCGATAAGCAGGTCTGTGATCTTTTTTTCTTTCACTACATTATTAATGCCGTTGATCACATCATTATCATAGCGTGTAAGCGGCGTAAGCGTTACATCTGATGCTGAAGCTGTATGCACAGCTTCATCCAATATTTTTTCTGCATTCTTTACCGATGATTCATTTTTCCCTTCATTAATAACATTCAGTGCAAACATCCTGTCGGTATTAGCTTTTGCTTTTATCATGGTTGCCAGGTTCACCATCCGCTCAACGGTTTCAGGATAGTTAATAGCAAGCAGCATGGCTTCTTCTTTATCAGCAGTATCTGCAATCGTGTCTTCCTGATCGCTTTCGGCAATTTTTCTTGCATGCGCCATAGAAACGAACGATGATAAAGTACAGGAAACAAGAATGAGCAGGATGCTTCCATTCAATACATGTTCATTCAATAAACGCACCGGCTCACCGGCTTCATTTTCTGCAATGATGATATTATAACCCACCATTACAGACGCCAGCGTTGCAGCGGCAGATGCAGAACTTAAGCCGAAGATCAATCCGCCCTCATTTTTTGTAAGCCTGAATGATTTTTGCGTTGCTTTTGCTGCAAGATATTTGCCTCCAAATGATACGCTCATCATTAATGCCGCTACTTCAAGTGTTTCCCAACTGCTGAAGAATACTTTAAAGTCAATGATCATCCCCACGCTGATAAGAAAGAAAGGAATAAAAATAGCATTGCCCACAAATTCAACCCTGTTCATTAAAGCAGAAGTGCGTGGTATAAGCCGGTTTAAGGCAAGTCCTGCAAAAAAGGCGCCTATGATGGCTTCAACGCCTGCTATTTCTGCAAGCATTGCAGCGAGGTAAATCATTACCAATACAAAAATGTACTGAGATATTTTATCATCAACCTTTTTAAAAAACCAACGGGCTATTAACGGAAAAACCACGAGTACGGTTATCCCAAAAACTACTAACGATATAGAAAGCATGAACCAAAAACTGCTGCCTGTTTCACCTTTGGCCATACCTACTGTTGCGGCCAGCACAAGCAGGGCTAAGATATCTGTAATCATTGTTCCGCCAACAGTGATATTTACAGCCTTGTTTTTAACAACGCCAAGCTTGCCTAATAGCGGGTATGCAATTAAGGTGTGGGAAGAAAAAAGACTTGCAAACAGCAAGGAAGTTAATACAGAAAAGCCAAGCAGGTAATAGCCTCCGAGATAACCTAAAATCAACGGAATAAAAAAGGTGTAGCCACCAAAGGCAAGGCTTTTCCATTTGTTTCTTTTGAAATCGCCCATGTCTATCTCAAGGCCAGCCAGGAACATAATATATAATAAACCGGTGGTGCCTATTACCACAATGCTGCTGTCGCGTGCCAGTAAATTAAATCCGTTTGGGCCAATAACAGCGCCTGCAATAATAAGCCCGATTAAATGCGGCACTTTTATCTTATTGAGCAGGATAGGCGCAAAAAGAATAATAATTAACTCTACTAAAAATTTTAATACCGGCTCTTCTATTGGCAACGATATATCCAGGACATTCAATAAGATCATTCGCTATTATTCTTTGTTTGAAACTCTGTTTAGCTCTACTGAAAATTTTGCGGTGCAGGCGCTGTCTATTTGAATAGTGCGTATGCCCTTGAGCTTTTCAGGCGCCGCTTCGTTTAAAATAATATTCATAACTACTTTCTTAGCTGCGGCAGAATCGGTTGAAAAGTTTAGATGTACCTGGTTATTGGAGTAGGATCCAAGATATATTCTTACAAGCTTATTATTGCTGATAACTTTTGTTACCAATTGCGAAGAATCGCTGTCAAATTCCCAAAGATCAGAATGCTGGTCGCCCACGATGTAATCGCTGCAGTTAGATTCAGTGCAAACAACTTTACTGTTCCAGAGGCCCTGAATTTGTTCCGGCCAACCGGGAGGCATAATTGTATCTTTTTTTGCAAGCAAACTATCGCGCATTTTTAACAGCGACTGGTAATCAGCCTCCTTAAGTGCAAATTGATTTTCCTTTGCAAGCAATTGTTGTTCTCTTCTGTTTAATTCCTGTTCGCGTACATCATCCCTGCAGCCTGCAGCAAAAAAAGCTGCGAGAACTATTGAGGCAAATATCCGTGTAATAAATTTTTGTTTCAATATGCAGTAATATTTATGTGATTATTTTAAAGTTACAGTTTTTACTGTAAAGGGCGTTTGTGTGCAATGGCATAACAAGTATTTTATAACTATTTATAAAGCATTAATAATTTAGCATCATGAGATGTATACAAATCATCCTGCTGCATGCTTTTTTATTGAATATAACTGCATGCGACAGTAAGCCGCAAGGCAATGGCGCATTGATTCAATACGACTCCATATCATCACCGGCAGTAATTAAGCCAGATACAGTGCCGGTTGGGCAATTGATCGAAAATATTGTTTGCACAAATGATTCAACACAATCGTATGCTTTATATATTCCATCTAACAAGACCAATGCGGTTATTTATTTTTTTGATCCGCATGCTGATGGCATTTTGCCTTTAAAAAAATATAAAGCACTTGCAGATGCTTATGATTTTATACTGATAGGAAGCAAGAATTCTAAAAATGGTAATGATTTTCAAACTACAGAAAATATATGGCAAAATTTATATAATGATACAAAAAGCAGGATAACATTAAATACAGGCATGGTTTACGTTTGCGGGTTTTCAGGCGGCGCAAAAGCCGCAAGCTATCTTGCTTTGCATAATCCTGAAATAAAGGCCGTAATAGCGGGCGGTGCAGGACTGCCTGATGGAACGCCTGCATCTAACTTCAACTTTAGTTTTACAGGCATTGCAGGTAAAGGCGATATGAATATGACAGATATGGTTGCTTTAAACAACGGGCTTGATAAAACACAAACGCGTCACCGGCTTATTTTGTTTGATGGTAAACATGAATGGTGCCCTGAAAGTACGATGAACATTGCTTTTGCGGGATTGGAATTAGATGCAATGCACAATAATATTATTCCCAAAAATGATTCCCTGATAAATGCTTTTATCACTAACAGCAAAAGAAGAATTGAAGTGTCATTAAAAAAGAATGATTATATACAGGCATCTGATGAATGCATGCTTGCCTTGAATATGCTTGATGGTTTAACTGGTGGCGCTTTCTTCAAACAAAAAAATAATGCTATTGTAAATAATCCGGCTTATAAAAATCAATGGCAACAGCAGCAACAACTATTTGCCATCGAACAAAATAAAAAAGCGGAATATAATGCACAATTCCGGCAAGGTGATATGAATTACTGGAATAAAACAATCAACGATTTAAATGCAAAGGCAAAGGGAACAACGCCTGCTGCAGCCATGAACCAAAGATTACTTGCCTATTTATCATTGGCTTTTTATTCTATCAGCAATCAGCTTATCAGTCAAAATCAGAATGATGCTGCCGGTTATTTTGTAACACTATATAAAATGGCAGACCCAACCAACAGCGAAGCCTGGTATTTTTCTGCTATATTAAATGCAAGGAATAACAATGCAAATGCAGCGCATGACGATCTCGTGAAAGCGGTTTCAAATGGGTTTAATGATAAAGCAAGAATGATGCAGCAGCCTGAATTTATCAAGCTTCAGCCGCAAATAAACCTGCCTCTTACCCCCGGCCCATAATTATTTTAACCGCACATATTTTTCAATGTTTATTCTGTTTACACCAATGCTATCTATTTTTTCAATGCCTTGCTGTGTAAGCGTATCATCGTGTATGGTTATAGTGAAATGAAAATCATTGCCTTCCCATTCTCTTGCGTTGCAGTATTCAAGGTGTTCGGTGTAATTACTATTATTTAGTTCATATTTACCGCCGCCTGAAGAAAAGAAAGCAGAGACAGAATCTTTGCCTTTATTAAGGTCGTGGCCCATAAAAGCAAAATGTGAAGCATTGATAACTTTAATGAATGATTTGTCTTTTGTATAATCTGTAACCACCGTATCATTCTTTTCAATGGTTGTTCCTGAAATTAATTTCCATGTGCCTTGTATGGAATTTGCTGTAGTGTTATTAGTTGGTGGTTGCTGGTTACTGCATGCAGTTAAAGTGATAAAGGTTGCAATAATTAGAATTTTTTTCATTGATTGGTTTATTACAGTTTTTATTGGATGGTGTTTAAAAACAATTTGCAATTTTATATGCGTACCCATAGCTGAATAATGATATGCAGATGCAGTGAGTGACACAACCGTGATGCCATTTGTTCATTTGCCTGCTCTAAAATAATTGAGCAATTATTATTACACAGTGTCAATTAAAGGATGCTTATATGGCCCGCGGTAACTTCTTTGCAATAGTTTGGTAGCTTCTTCATCACCTGTGATTTCATGCTTTACCGCATCATAACTAAGTGGTCTTTGCAATTCCATAGAGAGATTAGCCATAATGCAGCTCGCTGTTGAAATATGCCCTTCCTCAATGGGTGCAACAGGTTTTGTGCCTTTATCTATCGCTTCCATAAAGTTCTGCATATGCCTTCTTGTTGCAGAAGCAACGTGCAATTCAATATCAGGTTCCTTTAAATCTTCAGGATATTTTTCTTTCTCCCAAAGCACATCGCCATGTAATTTTTGTACTTTATCATCTGTAGGAAAGAAATCATATTTCCATACATCGCAGCAGAGCGTTCCTTTATCACCATAAATTTTAAATGCCCAGGGATAATCAGGATCAGAAGGCCTGCCCCAGGTGCGGTGCTGCCACACACAATCTATATCATCATAAGCAAAGATGGCGGTTTGCGTATCGCTGATGTTGCTGCTGCTTTCTTTGTCAACAAAAATGCCGCCTGTTGATGTAACGCTTTTTGGCCAGCCAAGCCCCAGCATCCAGCGCACTGCATCAAACATGTGAATGCACATATCGCCGATAATACCATTGCCATATTCCATATAAGCGCGCCAGCGGCGGTGCGGTAAACCGGTAAACGGGCGCATGGGTGCCGGCCCTGTCCACATATCATAATCAAAAAAAGATGGTACAGGTTCAACTGCAGGATTGCCGGTTGCCCGCATGTGATAATAGCAGCACATTTCCGCATGATGGATTTTGCCGAGCATGCCGGTATCAATAATTTTTTGTTTGGCTTCTACCAAATGCGGCGTACTTCTGCGTTGGGTACCCACCTGCACCACGCGGTTATATTTTTTGGCTGCTGCCACTATTGCTTCGCCTTCCAGCACATCAACACTAATGGGTTTTTGAAGATAAACATGTGCGCCACTTTGCAACGCATCTATTGCCTGCAATGCATGCCAATGATCGGGCGAACCAATTAACACAACTTCAGGTTTTGCCTCATTCAAAAGTTTTCTGTAATCCTTATACAGTTTGGGTTTCTGATGGCTTTGCTGCCTTTGGCCCACCATTGCCGCTGCATGGTTCAGCATGTTTTCATCCACATCAGAAAGTGCTACCACATCTACAGGTGCCACCTGTATCAGCCTGAACAAATCGCTTTTGCCATACCAGCCTGTACCAATTAATGCCACCTTTTTAGAAGGTGCATTTTGAAGGCTTAGCTTATCAATATTTAACGCGCCCAGAGCAAGCAATGAAGCACTGTTGCGCAAAAAATCGCGGCGGTAAATTTTGTGTTTGTTCATGGATGTTGTTTTGAAATTTTGTAGTTACAGTGCAGTTTCTGAAAGTTGCAGCCGTCAATTGATTTATTGTGTTGCAACCGAACCTGCGCAACCGGCAATATAAATTCTTTTATTTATAGATGGTAACTTCGTTCAATCCATCACTTGTTCTCACACCGCGATACATGCCTTCGCTGTTAAATAACAAGGCAAAATTTCCTTTTGCATCAACAGCAATCATGCCGCCTTCCCCATTTATGGCAACCAGTTTTTCGTTCACCACTTTATTCATCGCATCCTGTAAATTCATATGGGCATATTCCATAAGACAGCTAACATCATAAGCTGCAACTGCTTTTATAAACAGTTCGCCGTGGCCGGTGCAGCTTACAGCGCAGGTTTTATTATTGGCATAAGTGCCGCAACCAATTACGGGGCTATCGCCAATGCGGCCATAATTTTTATTCGTCATGCCACCGGTGCTTGTTGCGGCAGCCACATTACCCTGCCTGTCGCAGGCAACCGCGCCAACGGTTCCAAATTTCTTATCTGTATTTTTTACAGAATGGTCAAGCTGGTAAGCATCTGAATCCTTCATTTCCTGCCATTGGTCGTACCGGAATTTTGAAAAGAAATATTCATCTGACTCAACTATGAAACCCTGCTCCCTGGCAAAGAGCGCAGCGCCTTCACCGCTAAGCATCACATGTTCCGTTTTCTGCATCACTGCTTCTGCCAGTTTTATGGGATTACGTATATGCTGAACACCACATACGGCGCCTGCCATAAGATCTGCGCCGTTCATTACGGCTGCATCCATTTCATGCAACCCTTTTTTAGTGAATACAGAGCCGCGGCCTGCATTGAATAAAATATCATCTTCCAGAACAATAACTGCTGCAATTGAAGCTTCAATTGCAGTGCCACCTTTTTCCAAAACTGCATAGCCTGCATCTAATGCCTGTTGCAAACCCTGCCTGTATTTTTGTTCAAGTTCAGGCTTCATATTCTCTTTAAGAATAGTGCCTGCGCCACCGTGTACTGCAATTGTATATTTCATTCTGCGAATAAAAGTAGTTGTTTGGAAAGATAACCGGTAACAGGTAATTGTATTTTACATATGGTGCTTATTGCAACGTAAAAAATATTAAGATACAACGGCGATTTATAGAGGAAGCGTAATTATAAAAGTTGTGCCTTCACCTTCGTTACTTTCAACATTTATTGTTCCGTTGTGTTGCTTGGCAATAATGTCATAAGTTAAGCTAAGGCCCAAACCTGTGCCTTCACCGGTTGGCTTCGTTGTAAAAAAAGGCTGGAATATTTTGCTTATAATATTTTGAGGGATGCCTTTTCCATTATCCATAACCCTTATTTCAACGTCTCCATTTTCTGAAGAAGAGTTATGGAGCTTTCGTGTGGTAAGGGAAACCAAAGCCTTAAATCCTTCACCTTCATTTTTGCGCCTGTCATTCACCGCGTAAAAAGCATTGTTTAAAAGATTAAGCAATGCCCTTCCAATATCCTGCGGCACCAGTACAACCTTGCCGATACTTTCATCCAGTTTAGTTTTAAACTCAGCATTAAAGCTTTTATCTTTTGCGCGCAGGCCATGGTAGCTTAACCGTAAATATTCCTCACATAAAACATTAATATCCGTAGGTTCTTTTGCGCCTGAACTTTTTCTTGAATGCTGCAGCATGTTTTTTACAATGGCATCGGCACGTTTACCATGATGGTTTATCTTTTCTTCATTCCCCTTAATGTCATTTGCAATAAACTTCACTTCATCAAAATTCTCCTTATCAACTTCATCAATTAATTCGCTGATTAATTCGCTGTTTACCTCACTAAAATTATTAATGAAGTTTAAAGGATTTTGAATTTCATGTGCAATGCCGGCAGTAAGCTCGCCCAGCGAAGCCATTTTTTCGCTTTGTATCAATTGGGCCTGGGTTGATTTTAATTCTGATAAAGTACTTTCCACTTTTTGTTTTTCTCTTTGAAGTAAAAGGTTCGCTTTCTGTTTATTGCGACTGCTCCTGGATTGGATAACGGCAATAATTACAACCGCAAGCACTGCAATGGCCAGTGCACCAATTATGAACAGTTGCTGGTTTTTTATACGTTTGGCTTCCGTATCTTTTTTATCCTGTTCGGCCCTGGCGATTGCCTGTCTTTTTTCAAAATCATAATTCATAGATAATTCTGTAGCCTTCTTCACATTGTCTTTCCTGCGAACAGAGTCTGTAATATCTGCGAATAATTTATGATTTAACAGTGCTTTCTTATAATCACCTATAAATTCATAACAGCTTGAGAGATTTTTATATGCTTCTGCATTTGCCTCGAGATAAATATCAGAACCACTAAGCGCCTCAAAACCTTTTTCATAATGGATAATGGCAGTTTTGTAATCTTTTTCCAAATAATATATTTGGCCCATTGTTGAGTGGGCCTGCGAAATATTAAGTTTTTGGTTGGATGAATCAGCAACCAAAATTGCCTGCCTGTTTAATTGTATCGCCTCTGGGATTTTATTTAATTTGGCAAGGGCCAACGCAGCCTTAGAGAGGCTTGCCGCCTTAATTCCCTGGTCTCCGAATTCAGTTGCGAGGTTAGCCGATTTTATACCATACCGGTAAGCTTTATTCCATTGTTCGTGTGCGATGTATAAAGAGGCGAGGTTGGAATATGCATAGAGCTCAACATTCTTCAAATTTTTTTTTATAGCAAGGTTAACCGATTTTAAAAAAACCTGTTCGGCTTTGGCAGAATCTCCAAAATCCTGGTAAGTGTTGCCAAGGTTAAGATATGTATAAGCCTGGCTCGTTTCATCATTTAAAGACTCAGCAAATTGTAAACTTTTTTGTTCATATTCAAGCGCTTTAGGGAAGTTGGATAGCTGCTGGTAACCAATGGCAATATTCATATACACATTTGTCAGGCTCTTCACAGTTTTATGCCTTTCATAAATGCCAATGGCCTTTTCACAAAATTGAATGGATGAATCATACTTGCTTTGCATGCCATACATTATTCCAAGATTGGTATACAAATCTGCGCGGCTTATGGAATCTTCTGATTTAATAAAGGCTGCAATAAATTTAAATTGTTCCTCAGCAGCCGTATAGTTTCCTTTATAACAATAGTTTACAGAAAGCTTTTGCCGGGCCTCCAATTCACCTTTGTAAAATTTTATTTTTTGCGCTGATTGTACGGTTTGCTCACCAAGAATAATGGCAGAATCAAGATTTAATGAACTGAGAAAATTTATTTTCTTGTTCATAAGATTCACACGGGCAGTATCGGATGTTGCATTCTTAATCAGGTTGTTTATACTGTCAATTTTTGCGTTTTGTGCGAAGCAAAACTGGCATAATAAACTAATGGATACGGCAAGGTAATATCGCATAACAGGCAGCTAAGGTGTTAATAATTGTTTTAAAGATAATTCAATTCCGGAATGACTGCTTCGTACTTCTTATTTATGTTTACTCATTTTAGCTTTACAGGTTAGCCGCGTGTAACAGGCAGGCTAATAATAAAAGTAGTGCCCTCGCCTTCTTTGCTTTCAACATTTATTGTTCCGTTATGTTGCTTGGTAATAATATCATACGTTAAGCTCAGGCCTAAACCTGTTCCTTCGCCGGTGGGCTTTGTTGTGAAAAAAGGCTGGAATATTTTATTGATGACATTTTGCGGAATGCCTTTTCCATTATCAATAACTTTTATTTCAATGTCTTCTTCACCTGTTTTTTTTGTCTGGATAGTAACCATGGGTTTATAACCGGGGCCTGCGGTTTTCTTCTTATCGTTTACAGCATAAAAAGCGTTATTCAAAAGGTTAAGCAATACCCTCCCAATATCCTGCGGAACCATGTTAATCCTGCCTATGCTTTCATCAAGGTCTGTTTTAAACTCAGCATTAAAGCTTTTATCTTTTGCCCGCAAACCATGATAACTCAGCCGCATATATTCATCGCAAAGTGCATTAATATCAGTCGGCTCTTTTGTACCTGAACTTTTTCTTGAATGCTGCAACATTCCCTTTACAATACCATCGGCACGTTTGCCATGAAATGCAATTTTTTCGTTATTGCCAATAATATCAGCTAATAATTCATCTTCCAGTGTTTTGTCCCTTTCTTCATTAGTTTTCAACCGTTCCTGCTTTAATTCTTCAATCAATTCATTATTTACTTCAGAAAAATTATTGATGAAGTTAAGCGGGTTTTGAATTTCATGTGCAATGCCTGCGGTAAGCTCGCCCAGCGAAGCCATTTTTTCAGATTGTATAAGCTGCGCCTGTGTAGCCTTTAACTCGCTTAATGTATTTTCCAGAGCTTCTTTCTGCTGTGTAAGCTCGGCCGTGCGCTCAATCACCTGCACTTCAAGCTCCGCTTTCATAGCAGTTATAATCCTGTTGTTCTCCTGCTCGTCCAGCGCGTTCTGGCGTGCTTTTGTTAACTCTTTTTGTTGCCTGCGGCTCACGAGCCAAACACCGCA